>JBAUAY010001105.1:0-1684 GCA_049676235.1 Streptosporangiaceae bacterium | reverse complement strand
GTCCGCCTTGACCAGCGCCTCGTACACGTCCCAGGGGAACTCGGAGGTTCGGTCGATCTCGGCAGCCCGAGGCGCGATCTTGTCATCGGCCAGGGCGCGCACCGCCTCACGCAGCGCCTCGTGCTCCTCGGACAGGGCGAACGCCGGGAAATCATCGCTCATGCCTCGATGGTAAATCGCAGGCCTGATCGGCAGTTCGGGGAGGCCTGGCGGGTCACGGCTGGCCCTGGACGATGATCTTGTAGACGCTGGCCTGATAGGTGCCCGCGGTGTCCGGCGGCAGCTTGGTGAACCAGATGAGCACGTAGCGGACGTGCGCCGGCGCGCCGAGCTGGAAGTGCACCGTGCTTCCCGCGTTCGGGGCGCTGGCCACCTGGGGCAGCCGCGACAGGACGGGCTTGCTCCCGGCCCGCAGCGCCAGGTCGGCACCGGAGTGGCTGACCAGCGAAAGCCGAACCGAGGAGACGGTGACCGTGCGGCCCATGTCAAGCAGCAGGCCCGTTCCGGCCTTCAGGTCGGCGAACCCGGGGGTGGCGTACCACTGGCTGTACCAGGGCGTAGCCGCGTTCCGGCCCACCGCGAGCGCCGCCAGCTGGGGATTGTCGCCATCGGCCAGGCCGGCCGGGCCGAACGCCGCCACGCTGGCCGGGGCGAGAGCCCGGATCGCTACGGGATGTGCCGACGGAGTGGCACTCGCCGAGGGCGTGGTGGACGCCTGGGCCGAACCGGCCTGGACGGCTGGGCTGCTGGCCGACGGCAGGCTGGTACGGGCATCCGGCGGGGAGGGACGCGGGCTGGCGGCGGCTGATGCGTGCCGTTCCCGGCCTATCCCCGCGACGAACTTGTAGCCGGCGAAGGCGAGGGCCGCGAGGACGAGCACGGCCAGGAAAGCCGTCCAGCGCACTCGCCGCCGCTCGCGCTTCCGCAGCGGCATGCGCGGCTGGAAGGCCTCCGCCGCCGTGATTTCCTTCGCCGATCGCCACGTCGAGTCGAACTCGTCAATCAGCGCCGAGGGATCCTCCCCCACCGCGCGGGCGATGGCGCGGATATGGCCCCGCGCATAGAAGTCACCGCCGCACGCAGCGTAGTCGTCCTGCTCTATGCCCCGGATGATGGGCTCGGTGACCCGGGTGCTGTGACTGACCTCGCTGACGGTCAGCCCGGATCGGCGGCGGGCTGAAGCCAGCGTCGCGCCGATGCTCACGCGCGCCTCCTAGCACCCAGGATGGATCCCTGTTGTCTAAGGTTGCGGGGATCAGTACCCGAGTCTAGGTTCCGCTGTTCCGCTATCCAGGCAAAAGCGGATATCTGGGCAGAAACGCCACTCGTTCGGCATAAAACTACGGACGCCGGTCGCGCAGGGCGGCGCCCTTGGCGCGGGCCTGGTCCGCGAGGGCCTCGGCGAAGGAGACGAGCCTGGCCCGCAGGGCCGCGCCTTCGGGGCTCTCTGCGGCGCCGAGGATACGGACGGCGAGCAGGCCGGCGTTGCGCGCGCCGCCGACCGCGACGGTGGCGACCGGAATACCGGCCGGCATCTGGACGATCGAGAGCAGCGAGTCAAGGCCGCTCAGGTTGGCCAGCGGGACGGGCACGCCGATCACGGGCAGCGGCGTCACCGACGCCAGCATGCCGGGCAGATGCGCGGCGCCGCCGGCTCCGGCGATGATCACCCGCAAGCCGCGGC
>JBAUAY010001104.1:0-3274 GCA_049676235.1 Streptosporangiaceae bacterium | reverse complement strand
GGCTGGTGACCGGGGGCAGCACGGCGGCGCCCGGGGTGGTGGCGTCGGACAGCCTGGCCAGCGCGTCGGCCGCGGCGGCCAGCATGCCGTCGCTGACGCGGCGGGCCCGGCTGACGGTGACCCCGAGCCCGAGACCGGGGAAGATGAGCGCGTTGTTGGCCTGGGCCACCTGGTACTCGACTCCGTCGTGGTCCACCGGCGGGAACGGGCTGCCGGTCGCGATCAGCGCCCGCCCGCCGGTCCAGGCGATCAGGTCAGCGGCCTGCGCCTCGGAGTGCGACGTCGGGTTGGACAGCGGCATGATGATCGGCCGGGCGACGTGGGCCGCCATCTCGGTGACGATCGCCTCGGAGAAGGCGCCGGGCTGGGTGGAGGTGCCGATCAGCATGGTGGGCCGGCTGCGCGTCACCACCTCGGCTAGGCCGATGCGGCCGTCTTCGTCGTGGTGCCAGCCGGCGACCTCGGTGGCCGGCCGCGCGTACGGAACCTGGAAGTCTCGCAGCTTCCCGGGATAGTCGCTGGTCAGCAGGCCCTTGCTACCCAGCGCGTAGAACCGCGCGGTGGCTTCGTCCGGGCTGAGGCCGTCGTCGATCATGACCTGCCGCAACACGTCCGCGATCCCGATCCCGGCGGTGCCAGCGCCGTGGATCACCACCGTCTGATCGAGCATCGGCGTTCCCGCGGCCCCGGCCGCGGACAGCGCGGCGGCCAGCACTACGGCGGCGGTGCCCTGGATGTCGTCGTTGAAGGTGCAGCAGGTGCCGGCGTACTTCATCAGGATGCGATGGGCGTTGGCGGCGCCGAAATCCTCCCAGTGCAGCAACGCGTTCGGGAACAGCCGGGTGGCGGTGCTGACGTAGGCCTCGATCAGCTCGTCGTACCGTTCGCCCCGCACCCGCGGGTGCCGCTCGCCCAGGTACATGTCCTCGGCCAGCAGGCCCTGGTTGTCGGTCCCGGTGTCGAGCACGACCGGGATGACCCGCCTGGGGTGCAGCCCGGCCGCGGCGGTGTAGACGGCCAGTTTCCCGTCCGCGATCGCGATGCCGCCCACCCCCCAGTCACCGATACCCAGGATGCCCTCGGAGTCGGTGGCCACGATCAGGTCCACCTCGTCGGGCCCCAGCCCGTAGTTGCGGAAGGCCGTCTCCACCTGATCGGGATGATCGACCGACAGGTACACCCCGCGCGGACGACCGAACTCCAGGCTGTACCGCTCGATCACGGTCCCCACCGTCGGGGTATACACGATCGGCAGCATCTCGTGGATGTGCTCGGTCAGCAGCCGGTAGAACAGCACCTCGTTGCGGTTCCGCACCTGGCCGAGATGCAGGTTCCTGGCCAGGTCATCGGGCTGGCGCAGATACTGCGCGTAGACCCGGCGCAACTGCCCCTCGATCGTCGACACGCCGTCCGGCAGCAGGCCGGTGAGCCCGAGCGACTCCCGTTCGGCCAGCGTGAACGCGGTGCCCCGGTTCAGCATCGGCGACCAGAGCACCGAACTGCCCCGCAGCCGGACCCGCGCCACCACGCCCTCGGGTGTCCAGGCAAGCTCATACGGACGATCCGACATCACACCACCTAGAGTCCGGCGAACCCTTCGTGTGCCAAGAAGTAACACACCGAAGACCTTTTTTACACCGAACGGCCGTGATGCTTGCCCCGGCGGCACCTTAACGGGGCCGGGTCAGTCGAACGAGGGCTTACGGTCCCGGCTCCGCTTGAGCTCGAAGAAGCCGTCTGTCGCGGTCACCAGCACCACCCCGTCCCACAGCCGTCCGGCGGCTTCACCGCGGGGCGCGGGCGTGACGACCGGGCCGAATATGGCGTTGCCGCCGATGCGGATCACCGGGGTGCCCACGTCCAGCCCGACGTCATCGAACGCCTCGTTGTGCGAGTCCTTGATCAGCTGATCGAATTCGGTGCTCTCGGCGGCACTGGCCAGCGATGCGGGCAATCCCGTTTCGGCCAGGGCCTCGGGGATCACCGCGGGGTCCTCACGCCGTCCCTGGACGTGGAACCGCGTGCCGATGGCGGTGTACAGCGGCCCGAGGATGCCGGGACCGCGATCCTGCGCGGCAGCCGCGCAGACCCGGATCGGTCCCCAGGCCCGGCTCATCCGCTCCACGTAGTCCTCGGTCAGGCCCTTGCCCTCATGCTGGATCAGGTTCAGGTAGGCCAGCGACATGATCCGCCAGTCGGGCCGCACCGGCCGGACCTTCTCCACCTCCAGGATCCAGCGGGAGGTGATCCAGGCCCAGGGGCACAGCGGATCGAACCAGAACTGCACGTCTTCTTGCGGCTGTCCAGTCACGCCCGCCGCAACAGCGGCCCGATCCCAAGTATTCCCGCTACAGGACCGGGTCGGCGAGCAGGCCGATCTGGTCGGGCGAGGCGGTAGTCGGGACCAACCGGAATCCGCGACGTGCCGGAACCCTTAAGTAAGGTGGGCGCGATCGTGATCCAGCTGCACGTCTACGGCGCCGATGTCGGGCGCTGACCAGGGATCCTCCGGCACGTTCTTCGCGTCCGGAATGTGCCTGCTCCTAAGGCAGGTGCGCGGGTCGGCTCACCTCAGGCCTCTTTTGTCGGCGCTGGCCGGCACCAGGGTCTGGCCCGGCCAGATACGTCGGATGATCAGGTACATCTCGCAGCCGAGGCAGAACCCGAAAACTCCGTTCAGGAACGCCGCGACCAAGGCAGCCGCCGTTGCCGCCATGCCAAGCCAGGTCAGGCCCGCCGCGTAACCAGCCACGCCGGTGACGGCAAAGACTAGGCCGACCGTCTGGGCGAACCGCGGCGGCGCCTCGGGCTCGAGTTCCGAGGGCGGGCCCAGCCGCGGCCGGACCAGGTGCCGGTAGAGAAAACCATAGGGCGAGTAGCGCAGACCGAAAACGGACCCGGCTGCGAAGACCAGAGCCTGGGCCGCCAGCAGCCATGCGCTGCCTGTGATCAGGACCACGGCGAGCACCACGGTCGTGATCAGGGCAGCGACGCGCGGACCTCGCGGATCGATCCCCATACGCGATGCCCTCCCTCGGGATTCCTGAGCGGGCGTGGCATGCAACGATTTCCCGGATGCCCAACCCCACCCACGATAACCCACTTATCCTACTGGTATGGTGGAAAAATCTCCATCCGCCGCCGACTGTCGTCGATACCCTGCGGCCGCACATCCCCGAGCTGTGGCAGCGGCTGTCGCCGCCGGATAAGCGCCTGTTCCTCCGCCACGTCGCCCGCTACTGGGAGGTGCACCGCCACTGTGTGCCGCCCGCGA
>JBAUAY010001103.1:0-5931 GCA_049676235.1 Streptosporangiaceae bacterium | reverse complement strand
GTGAGGGGCCGGGCCGGAGCCAGGCCGAGGCCGACCCAGAGCCCGCCCGCCGAGCCCGCCGACTCTGGTGGCGCGCAGTCCAACGGCCACGGCCAGGACGAGCCGCCGGCCACGCCGTTCTGGCTGCGTCCGATACGGCGGGACAAGTAGCGGGCGGGCACCGTGGATCTCAGTCCCGGTCAGCAGAAGGCCGTCTTCGTCTTGGTCGTCGCGGTGCTGGCCGCGCTCGGCTACTGGCTTATCCTGCCCAAGGTCACCCACTCGCACGGGTCCGCCCAGGCGGCTGTCCCCCCCACGCCGTCGGCGGCCAGTTCCGCCCCGGCCCCCGCGGGATCACAGGGAGCCACGCCGTCGGCGACGGCTTCACCCCCGGCGACGGCTTCACCCCCGGCGACCGGGGGCGTGAACATCTACTCCTGGCTGCCCTTCACCCAGCAGGGCCTAGCCGATGCCGCCGCGGTGACGGTGAAGTTCGGCGCCGATTACAACACCTACTCCTACACCGAGAACGCGGCCGCCTACGTCGGCACGATGAAGGGCCTGATCACCGCGCAGCTGGCGACCACGCTGCAGGGCCTGTACTCGACCCCAGGTGTGGCCCAGCTCAGGACCAGCCAGAAACAGGTGTCGACCGGCACGGCGGTGGTTGACTCGCTGCGGACATTCGGCCCGTCGAGCCTGACGTTCATCGTCACCGCGACGCAGCACCTGGTCAGCTCCCACGGCACCACCAACGGCAGCACGCAATATGCCATCACCGTCACCGGCTCGGGCACTAGCTGGCAAGTGAATGACATCGAGCTGTCCACGGTGGGACAGTCATGACGAACAGGCTCCTCACCCGAACCGAGACGCGGCCGGGCACGAGCAGGGAGCAGCGAGGCCCCCGGATCCTCGTGCTCGGCATCATCGGGCTCGTGGCCGTCGTCGGGCTCGGCCTGCTGGCCGTGCCCATCCTGATCGGAACCAACGCCTTCTTCGCGGCGAGCGCCGGCTGCTCGGGTCAGCAGACCGGCACGGCCGGCCAGCCGGCCGGCAGCGCCAAGGCGAAGTCGATCCCGGCCAACTACCTGTTCTGGTACAAGAAGGTCGGACAGCAGTACGGCGTGCCGTGGACGATCCTGGCCGGCATCGGGACGGTGGAAAGCGACAACGGCCAGACCACCCTGCCCGGCGTGCACAGTGGGTCGAACGCGTTCGGTGCGGCCGGGCCGATGCAGATCGGGATCGGCGGCGCGGCCACCAACGTCTGGGGCGGGGCGCCGGTCCACCCGGCCAGCCAGGTGGTCAACGGCATCGCCACCGACGAAGACGGCGGCCCGAACGCGGACGTCTATGACCCCGCCGACGCGATCGCGGCTGCGGCTAAATACCTGCTCGAGGTCCAGGTGCAGACCGACCCATCGGCGGCGATCTTCGCCTACAACCACCTGCAGTCGTATGTGCAGAGCGTGCTGTTCTACGCGTCGCAGTACGCAGGCGGCAACTTCGCCGTGGTGTCGGCGGTGATGCCGGCGGGCAGCTCGGCGGCTGGCTGCGCCACGACGACCGGGGGCGTTCCCGCCGTCCAGGCGCCGACCCAGGCCGTGGCCACCGCCATCACGTTCGCGGAGCAGCAGCTCGGCAAGCCGTACCTGTGGGGCGGCACCGGACCGGACGCCTTCGACTGCTCCGGCCTGGTGATGATGGCCTACCGGACGGCCGGGATCGACATCGCACGGACCTCGGAGGCGCAGTGGGCGACCGAGCAGCGGGTGCCCGCCTCCCAGGTCCAGCCGGGAGACCTGGTGTTCTTCGCCGGCTCCGACGGCACCACCACGGACCCGGGGCACGTCGCCCTGGTCATCGGGAACGGGAAGATGATCGAGGCCTACGCGACGGGCTTCCCGATCCGTGTCGCCAGCTACGCTGGCCGCGGGGCGATCGGTTTCACCCAACCCTGGGCTCAGGCCGGAGGTACCCCAGCCGCGTCGACCGTGCCTTCGATGCCCGGCATGCCAACCCCGGGCACCGCCATCTCTCCCGCCGCGCGAGCCTCTGGCTGACCGGAAACCAGTTACCTCACGGACAGGAAGATGAAGCAGCCGGCGCCTGCCACCAGGCAGTAGATCGCGAACGGCGTCAGCGTGCGCGCGGGGTTGCTGAAGTAGCGGACCAGGAACCTAAGCGCGAGGTAGGCGCCGATGAAGGACAACGCGCTGCCGAACAGCACCTGTCCCCGGATCCCGTTGCCCAGCGGCCCGGTCAGGTCGGGGATCTTCAGCACGCCGGCCGCCAGGATGACCGGAGCCGACAGCAGGAACGAGAACCGGGCCGCGTCCTGCCGGGACAGCCCGCGGAACATGCCGCTGACCATGACGATGCCGTCCCGGCTGATGCCGGGCAGCAGTGCCAGGATCTGCATCGCGCCTAGGCCGACGGCGTTCAGGAAGCCGACGCCGACCAGTCTCCGATCAGCCTGCACCGCGAGGCTCGCCTGCTCCTGCTTGAACGCCCGCTGCCCGGACGAATGCCGACCGCCTCCGACCGGCCCGGGCCCGCCCGCGGTAACCGTGGCCTTCTGCCGCTCAGCCGCCATCTGCTGATCGAAGGCCACCTGCTGCATCTCGGCATCGGCGCCACGCCGCCGCGCTCGCTCGCCGGCCAGCAGGATCAGCCCGTTCACGAACAGGAACGACGAGGTGAGCAGCGGCCTGCTGAAGATGGTACGAAACGTGTGCTCGAGCAATAGCCCGGCGATGCCGACCGGGATGGTAGCCAGGATGATCATCCAAGCGAGCTTCTGGTCGGTGTCCTGCAGCTCCCATCGCCGGGTGTCCGGCGCGGGCGCGATGGCGTGCCGGACTGAGGCGAAAAAGGCCCGGATGATCCGCACCCAGTCTCGCCAGAAGAAGAGGATCATGGCGGCGGCCGTCGCGACGTGCAGCCCGACGATGTACGCCAGGTACGGCGACTCGGCCTTGGAAACGTCCAGGTCCTGCGCCCACTGCCCGCCGATGAGCGCCGGGATCAGCACCGCGTGGCCCAGGCTGGACACCGGGAAAAGCTCGGTAATTCCCTGCAGAAGCCCGACCACCCCGGCCTCGGCGTAGGTCAGGTGGGTCGGCTGCACCGCAGACGTCGAATGCGCCAGGTGCGCCATAGACGCCAAGTAGGTCAGATGCGACATGCCAGCCCTTCGCTCCCCGCTCCGCAACCCCAGCTCAAAAGATCATTAATACCGAACGGCCGTGCTGCGAGCTCCACGGACACGCTCATGCCATCCTGGGCGGCGCAGCGGGTATACACCAGCCCGGCCTCCAGTATCGTAGCCGGGCGCCCGGCTCGTTCGGCCCGGTTTCATGTTGTCTTCATCTGCGAAGCGGCCGCCCGGCAGCCGCCATGATCATGCACCAGGAAGCTCCGGAAATGACGCTCATTGGCACACGATCAGGGGAACCTGACGTTTGATACAGGTTCCGGGGAACCTGAGGTCAGGCCTGGCCGGGCACCATGGGGGTGTCCTTGGCGGTCCGGCGGCTGATCTTGGAGCCGAGCCAGACCAGCGGGTCGTACTTGCGGCCGACCACCCGCTCCTTCATCGGGATCAGCGCGTTGTCGGTGATCTTGATGTTCTCCGGGCATACCTCGGTGCAGCACTTGGTGATGTTGCAGTAGCCGAGGCCGAAGTCATCCTGGGCGATCTCGCGCCGGTCGGCGGTGTCGGCCGGATGCATCTCGAGCTCGGCGACCCGCATCAGGAACCTGGGCCCGGCGAACGGGCGTTCGTTTTCCGGGTGGTCGCGGATCACGTGGCAGGTGTTCTGGCACAGGAAGCACTCGATGCACTTGCGGAACTCCTGCGACCGGTTGACGTCGACCTGCTGCATCCGGAACTCGCCGGGCTTGATCGCGGGATCGGGGGTGAACGACGGGATCTCCCGAGCCTTGGCGTAGTTGAACGACACGTCGGTGACCAGGTCCCTGATCACCGGGAAGGTCCGCATCGGCGTGATGGTCAGCGTCTCTTCCGGCGTGAAGACCGACATCCGGGTCATGCAGGCCAGCCGCGGTCGCCCGTTGATCTCCATCGAGCAGGACCCGCACTTGCCCGCCTTGCAGTTCCACCGGATGGCCAGGTCGCTGGCCTGGGTGGCCTGCAGCCGGTGCAGCACGTCCAGGACGACTTCACCCTCGTTGACCTCGACCGAGAAGTCTTCGAGCGCCCCGGCGCCCGCGTCCCCGCGCCAGACCCGTAGCGCAGCCTTGTAGCCCATCGCCTATTTCCCTTCCTTCCTCGCGGGCGCTTCGGAAGGTGTCTCCTCAGCCGGGGCAGACTCTGCCGCACCTAGGCCGGCCAGTTCGTCTTCCGTCATGTACTTCTTCAGCTCGCCCACGTCGAACAGCTCGAGCAGATCTGTCCGCATGGGTGGATTCGGCTGCCGGCGCAGCGTCACGTCGCCATCGGCGTCCAGCGAGCAGATCAGGTTCAACTTCCGCCATTCCGGCGACATGCCTGGGTAGTCGTCCCGGGTGTGGCCGCCGCGGGACTCCTGCCGTTCCAGCGCGGACTGCGCCACGCACTCCGCGACCTCGAGCATGTTGCGCAGGTCCAGAGCCAGGTGCCAGCCGGGGTTATAGGCCCGGCCGCCCGGCGCGCTGACCTGCGCCTCCCTGGCCCGCAGCTTGTCCAGCTCGACCAGCGCGGTCTTCATCTCCGACTCGCGCCTGATCAGCCCGACCAGGTCGTTCATGATCGTCTGCAGTTCGCCGTGGATGGTGTACGGGTTCTCGCCCTCGGCCCGTTCCAGCGGCTTGAGCGCCAGGGCCGCGGCCGACGCCAGGGCCGCCTCAGGGACGACCGGCCTTGCTGGCAGGGCCGAGGTGTACTCGGCGGCGCCGAGCCCGGACCTGCGGCCGAACACGATCAGGTCAGACAGCGAGTTGCCGCCGAGCCGGTTGGACCCGTGCATGCCGCCCGACACCTCGCCGACCGCGTACAAGCCGGGCACCGAGGCGGCGCCGGTGTCCGGG
The DNA here is from genome assembly GCA_049676235.1 of Streptosporangiaceae bacterium. Taxonomy (GTDB): domain Bacteria; phylum Actinomycetota; class Actinomycetes; order Streptosporangiales; family Streptosporangiaceae; genus Palsa-504. The sequence continues at coordinate 918 of JBAUAY010001103.1, read as the reverse complement.
TCCACCTCGACCCCGCCCATCACGTAGTGGGCGGTCGGCCCGATCTCCATCGGCTCCTTGGTGATGTCCACGTCGGCCAGTTCCTTGAACTGGTGATACATGGACGGCAGCCGCTGCAGGATGTATGCGGCAGGCCGCCGGGACGCGATATCCAGGAAGACCCCGCCGTGCGGCGACCCGCGTCCGGCTTTGACCTCCGAGTTGATCGACCGCGCGACCTCGTCGCGAGGGAGCAGCTCCGGCGGGCGCCGGTTGTGGTCCGGGTCGGTGTACCAGCGGTCCGCCTCTTCCTCGGTCTCTGCGTACTGCGCCCGGAACACGTCGGGCACGTAGTTGAACATGAACCGCTTGCCCTCGGAGTTGGTGAGCACGCCGCCGTCGCCGCGCACCGACTCGGTGACCAGCAGTCCGCGCACCGAGGGCGGCCAGACCATTCCGGTCGGGTGCAGTTGGACGAACTCCATGTTCAGCAGCTTGGCGCCGACCCGCAGCGCCAGCGCGTGGCCGTCGCCGGTGTACTCCCACGAGTTGGACGTGACCTTGTAGGTCTTGCCGATGCCGCCGGTGGCGAGCACCACAGCGGGCGCCTCGAAAGCCGCGAACCGGCCGGTATCCCGGAAGTACCCGAAGGCCCCGGCGATCCGGCCGTCGGCGTCCTTGATCAGCTCGGTGATCGTGGTCTCGGCGAAGACCTTGATCATCGCCTCCGGGTCGCCGAACTCGGCCGCGTCCGCCTGCTGTAGCGCGACGACCTTCTGCTGCAGCGTCCGGATCATCTCCAGCCCGGTCCGGTCGCCGACATGGGCCAGCCGCGGGTACTCGTGCCCGCCGAAGTTCCGCTGGCTGATCTTGCCGTCCTTGGTCCGGTCGAACACCGCGCCCCACGCCTCGAGCTCCCAGACCCGGTCCGGGGCCTCC
>JBAUAY010001102.1:0-2163 GCA_049676235.1 Streptosporangiaceae bacterium | reverse complement strand
AGCCACCACTGCAGCAGGCCGGCGCGGACCGGCCGGAGACACGATAACCGGCGCCACGGAGCCTGTCAAACTGATTGAGACATCAGGCGGCTGGATTTATCCCACGTGTCTCCTGCGTCTCGATGGTGAGCCGGGGCTTGTTGATCCACACCCTGGCAGGCAGCCTGGGGGCCTGAGGCGGGCGCCGGAACCGGTCGGGGCGTGCGGCGAAGGCGTCGTCGAGGACCTGCTGGCGGCGGGCCTGGATGGCCCAGGCGGTGCCGTCGTGGACGGTGGCGGGGGTGTGCAGGCCGATTCCGGAATGGCGGTGCTCAGTGTTGTAGTAGGTGAAGAAGGTGCCGCTGAATACGCGTGCGTCGTCCAGGGAAGCGAATGTGCCAGGGAAGACGGGGCAGTATTTCAGCGTCTTGAATATGGCTTCAGAGTAAGGGTTGTCGTCGGATACGTGCGGGCGGGAATGGCTGCGGGTGATGTTCAGGTCGGACAGCAGCGTCGCGACGTTCTTCGACGTCATCGAGGTGCCGTTATCGGCGTGGACGTAACCGGGCATGGTGCCCTCGTTGGCGGCGATCGCATGGCGCATGAACGCGCTGGCGAGCACGCCGTCCTCGCCGTAATGCACCTCCTGGTGAATGGCTTTGCGGGAGAAGATGTCGATCATCAGGTACAAGTCGAAGTAGGTGCCGCGCCATGGTCCTTTCAGTTTGGTGATGTCCCAGGTCCAGACCTGGTCCGGGCCGTCTGCGACCAGCTCGGGCCGGACCCGGGGCGGGTGCTGCGCCTGGGCGCGGCGCTCGCGGACCTGCTCCGCGAGCGTCAGCACCCGGTACATGGTGCGGACAGAGGCCAGGTAGAGGCCCTCATCGAGCAAGATGGCCCAGACCTGGGCCGGGGACTTGTCCGCGAACCGCTCACTGTCCAGCACCGCCAGCAGCGCCGCCTGCTCGGCCGCCGTCAGCGCCGCGGGATGCGGCGCCCGCGGCCCGCCCGGCGCCTTCTCAGCCGCCGGGGCGGGATGGCGCTGGCGGTGCAGCGTCGCCCGTGACTTCCCCAGCAATTCACACGCCCTCTTCACACAGGTCAGCGGTTCGAGTTCAGCGAATGCGGCATCGGTCACTTCTGCCGCTTCGCGCCTGAGTCCGCGCTCTCGGAGAGCAGCTCCAAGAGCGCGTGCGCTTTTCCCACCACTTCAAGCGCGGCTTTCGTCCGGGTCAGCTCCGCGGTGAGTTTCTCATTCTCTCGCCGCAGCCGCTCGATTTCCACCGCCTCCGCGCTGCGTCCCGGCCGGCCGGCCGGCTTATCCGCCAGGCCATTCGCCGCGCCCGCGTCGCGTGATTTACGCCAGTCAGTGATATGCGAGCTGTACAGCCCTTCCCGGCGCAGCAGCGCACCGCGCTCGCGCCCGGTCTGCAGTTGGTCGTACTCCTGCACGATCCGGGCCTTGTACGCCGCGGTGAAGGCTCGCCGCTTCGGCTGCCCGGCCCGCGGCCCCTTGCCGGAGGCCACGGCACCATCTTGCCCTGCTGCGGCCGACGGCATGTCGGCCAAGGTCATAGTCACGTCTAGGTGATTCCTGTCTCGCCCTGCTCAGTCAGAGGTTTCGTTCACTCCTGTGTCTCAAGCGAGTTTGACAGAGAGGGACCCGCCAGCGAACCTCATGATGGCGGCGCAAACGGTGACGATTGCTCCTACCCCGAAACCGAAAGTCAGCGTTTCTAGCAGGTGGCCTGCTTGGCTGTCAGGGACTCTGAGCTTGCTGGCCCAGCCTCGGGTGACAATCACTACCTCGGCGGAAGCTGTCGGCTCTGAATCGTTTGGCAGTATCTGTGCAACGTCTATCGTGCTAAGGATTTCCGGTATCACCTCCCGGCTTTCGATGGTTATGAACTGAACCTGGGCGCTTGCAGTCGGCGCAACATAGCCCTGTGCGCCTCCTACGTGAGGACTTATCCCTGCCGTAGTGTTCTCGCGCTTGCGCCCTGGCCTATTGGTTTCTTGCGTGGTTCCCACTTAAGTCATCCCTTCACACTCCCCTCTCCTCGGTGGAGAACCATTGGTGATTCCCTCTTACGCGACCGAGGGAGAGAGACGCTGTGTCAGCCCAGACAGCGAGGCTGCCGTGCCGGTGATCGCCGCGATCTTGGTGTGCGCGGAGGGTCGGCT
>JBAUAY010001101.1:0-4199 GCA_049676235.1 Streptosporangiaceae bacterium | reverse complement strand
TCGGTGCGCCCTCCGCGACGGCGGACTCGGTCAGCCGCCCGGCGCGGCGGGCGGCCACCTCCACCGCTGGACCCGACAGTTCCCCCGTGGTGGCCGAGGTGACCCGATCCACCAGGTCGTGCGCCTCGTCGACGATGACCACGTCGTGCTCGGGCAGCACGTCGATGTCGGACGTGGCGTCGATGGCCAGCAGCGCATGGTTGGTCACCACGATGTCCGCCCGGGCCGCCGCGTCCCTGGCCCGTTCGGCGAAACAACGAGAACCGAACGGGCAGCGCTGCGCGCCGATGCACTCCTGCGCGCTCACCGAGACCTGGCGCCAGGCCGCCTCGGGCACGCCGGGCACCAGCTCGTCCCGGTCCCCGGTGGTGGTCTCCTCGGCCCACTCGTGCAGCCGCTTGACCTGCCGTCCCAGTGGCGACGTGGGTCCGCCCGCCGAATCGGAGGGAGCGGCCTGGCCGAACAACGCGTCCTGCGGGTCCTCGGTCTTCGGGTCCACGCCGCCGCGCTGCCGATGCAGGCACAGATAGTTGCGCCTGCCCTTCAAGATGGCGAAGGACGGCGCCCGGTCGAGCACCGGTGTCAGGGCCGTGACCAGGCGCGGCAGGTCGCGGTCGATCAGCTGGCACTGCAGCGCGATGGTGGCGGTGGCCACCACCACCGTGTTGCCCGTAGTCAGCGCGTGCCGCACCGCCGGGACCAGGTAGGCCAGCGACTTCCCGGTGCCGGTGCCGGCCTGTACGGCCAGGTGCTCGCCGGTCTCGATGGCCTGCCGGACCGCCTCGGCCATCGTGACCTGGCCCGGGCGTTCGGCGCCGCCGATGCCGCTGACGGCAACAGCGAGGAGCTCAGGGACATCCGGCACCGCCCGGCCGAGGCTGGGGCTAGCCTGGGCCTCAGGGTCGGCAGGCATATCGGGGCTGGCAAGGGCTCTGGGTTTCGGGGATCCCGGGGGCGACTTCCGGCTGCGAGCTGCGGGCACGTCGGAACGGTACCTCGCGCCACCGTCAGCGGCGACCAGGCGAGGCACGAGACCAGGTAGCCGGGCGTGTCACCCAGCCCGTTCGGATAAATTCTGCTTTTGACTGAAGGGATACCGATGACGAGTGCGGAAGTTCTGGCGGATGCCTTCGGCCGGGTCCAGGAGACCGTGCACGAGGTGGTGCGGGGCCTGACCGCCAGCCAGCTGGCCACCCGGCTCGACCGCGACGCGAACTCGATCGCCTGGCTGGTCTGGCACCTGGCCCGGGTGCAGGACGACCATGTGGCGGGCGCGTTCGGGGTACCGCAGGTGTGGACCGAGTACGGCAAGCGGTTCGAGCTGCCGTTCGAGCCGGGCGACATCGGGTACGGGCACAGCTCGGAGCAGGTCGCTCAGGTCACAGTTCCCTCCGGGGACCTGCTCACCGGGTACCACGACGCGGTGCACGAGCAGACCATCAGGCTGGTCTCCGGCATCACCGACGCGGACCTGTCCCGAGTGGTGGACGAGGCCTGGGACCCGCCGGTGACGTTGAGCGTACGGCTGGTCAGCGTGATCTCCGACTGCCTGCAGCACGCCGGCCAGGCCGCGTTCATCCGCGGCATCCTGCTGCGCTAGGAGCGGCAGGCTTCGCTCATCGCGCTGCGGCCCGGAGGCAGCCACCGCCAGCCGTCGTGGGCGACCAGCTCAGATGCCCACGGCGGTTCCGCGCCGCGGCGTGTGCAGGTCACCACCGAGGCGTAGATGGCCGCACGGGTCGCGCGGCGCACGGTGTCCGGGTCGCGCAGGGCGTCCCGGCCGAACCCGTTGCCGATCCACCAGGCCAGGAAGGCGCCGCCGAACGCGTCCCCGGCGCCCACCGTGTCCACGACGTTGGCCGGCGGGACCTCGGCGTGGATCTCCTGGCCCCCGGCGAAAGCACGCACGGCAGCCGCGCCGTCCGTGACCACCACGCAGGCAGGCCCCCGGGCGAGCAGTTCCACGGCGGCCTGTTCGGTGCTCTGGCCGGGGAACAGGTAGGTGAGGTCCTCCGTGCTCGTCTTGACCAGGTCCACGCGGCGCAGGATGCGGTCCAGCCGGTCCAGGTAGGCCTGCCGGGAGGCGATCGCGCCCGGCCGGCAGTTCGGGTCGAGCATGACCGTGATGCCGGCCGGAAGCGCGGCCACCAGCCGTTCCAGGCTGGTGCCCACCGGCTCCATGACCAGGCCAAGGCTGCCGACGTGCAGGGCGGTGGTGCCTGCGGGCACGATGGCCTGCTCGGGCCCGATCGCGGCCGCCGCCGTGCCGGCCAGGTAGAAGTGGTAGCCGGGGACGCCGACCGGATCGACGTCGACCATCGCGAGCGTGGTTGGTGCGTCGGCCGGGGCGTCGACGGCGGCCAGCACCCCATGGCGGTCGAGGTCCTCCCGCATCAGCCGCCCGAAACGATCGTTAGACAACCGCCCCAGGAAGGCCGCGGCCAGGCCGAGCCGGGCCACGGCGCGCACGACGTTGAACGGTCCCCCGCCGAGCCTGGGATCGATGTGACCGGCCGGGTCTACGATCAGGTCGATCAGGGCCTCGCCCGCGACGGTTATCATGCCCGCCCTCGCATCATGCTCTCCCGTCGTCGCCCAGCCACTTCGGCAAGCGTAGTCGCGCCGGCCCTGACCCCACTGCCTCCTCCACGTGTGGCTTTGCGAAGCGATAACACTCTCGGCATGACGCACGCACCTGCCTTGCGCCGCGGCCACGCTGACGTGAATAATGTTCGCTGCGCGGCGAAGCCCACGGTTAGCCGCTCGTCAAGGTCCAGAGACGCGGCCTAACTCACTTTCGCGCGAACAGATGGTGGTGGTACGTGTCTCAAGAGCGCTATCCGGTACTGTGGATCGGCCAGGTAGCCGTGGTCACGCTGCCCCCGGAAATAGACGTGACCAATGCCGACCTGGTGCGGGAGGAACTCCTGGGCGCCCTGAACCAGGGCGCGACCTTGCTGATCGCGGATCTGAGCAAAACCAGCTTTTGCGATTCGGCCGGAGTAAGCGCCCTGGTCCGCGTGTTCAGGCGAGCAGCCACCAGTGAAAGTGCGATGCGAATGGTCGCTAGCACGCCGGCCGTACAGCGAGTGCTCTCGATTACCGGGGTCGATCGCCTGGTGGACACATTTCCCAGCGTCGCCGCGTCGCTGGCCGGCCAGGGCAGCCAATCGGGCCTGACGGACCAAGCTCAGCCGGACAATGCCGCCGCGAAGGCCGACACCGACGGCGGTGCTTAGGAGCGCCCTTCCTCGAAAGACGGCGCGGGCTGCAGGGGTTCACCGGTAACGCTGGTCACGACCGCACCGGCGACATCTCGCAGTTTCACATTGCTATTCTGCGAGGCGGACCGCAGGATCGCGAACGCACGGGACTGAGTGCAATGCTCCCTGGCCATGATTATCCCGAGCGCCTGATCAATTACCGCACGCGAAGTCAGTGACGAACGCAACTGCTCGATAAGGGCGGCGTGCGAGGCCAGCCTTATGGCTAGTGTCAGCGCTCCCGCGGCATTTTCGGCGAAATTCTCGGCGCGCCGGGCTTCGGCCGCTCCGAACGCCGACGCCGCGCGCGCGTACAAGTTGAGGGCGCCGACCGGCTTGCCGTCGGCGTTCAGCGGCAAGGCCAGGCAGGACCGGATCCCGTGCGAGGCCGCCTGCGCCTCGAACTCGGGCCAGCCCGCCTTGTCGGCGGTGTCCTCGATACGCACCATATGGCCATCCCGCATGGCATGCAGGCACGGGCCGTCGTCGAGTTCGTACTGCACCTCGTCCACCCGCGCGGCGACCGGATCGCTGCACGCCACGGTGACCGGTCTTCCGTTGGGCTGCATGGTCATCCCGCACGACAGGCCGCCGCCGACCAGGCGGGCCGCCAGCACGGCCATCTCGTGCAAGAACTGCTCGACACTCTGGGTGCTGAGCAAGGCGCCGTGCAGGTCCTTGAGATCCTCCGCATCGGCATATTCCGTTGTGCCATCTACTCCGAGATCTTTATTCATCGGCACCCTCATCTGATGGAGACGCGCCCTGCGCATCCTGGCATTATTTTCGTTTTCGGCCTCCTACCCTTTGCCAGCAAATCAAACTTCGGCGCCGATCGCTCACGCAACGAGCCGGTAAGGCGGGCCGGGCTTGGTTGAAACACCTTTTGTGGTAAAAGTGTCGTATGTGACACGGTTTGTGGCGCGGGGACACAAT
>JBAUAY010001100.1:0-2629 GCA_049676235.1 Streptosporangiaceae bacterium | reverse complement strand
ATGTTCGGCGGCAACTCCAACTGGCGCGGCCCGATCTGGATGCCGGTCAACTATCTCGTGGTCGAATCGCTCGAGCGGTACCACCGGTTCTACGGCGCTGACTTCGAGGTCGAGTATCCGACCGGCTCCGGGAAGCGGCTCACCCTGGACCTGATCGTCGCCGACCTGCAGGACCGGCTGATCTCGCTATTTATCAGGGACGCAAACGGACGGCGGCCTTGCTTCGGCGGGACCGAGAAGATGCAGACCGATCCGGCCTGGAAGGACAACCTGATCTTCAGCGAGTACTTCCACGGCGACAACGGCGCCGCGATCGGCGCCTTCCATCAGACCGGCTGGACCGGCCTGATCGCCGACGTGATCCTGCGCCGCCACGGCGCGGTCCGCGCGCTGGGAGACGTCCTTCGTGACCTGAGCGGAAAGGCGCAGTGATGACCGCCGACCAAGCCACCACCGCGGCCGGCGCCGTCCCGGCCGCCCGGGTCGCCCCGGACGCCAGCGGCACCGTCGCGCTGCCAGGCAACCCATTCCCGCTTGGCGCTACGCCCGGCGAGCACCTCGGCATTGCGGGCACGAACTTCTCGATCGCCTCGGCCGTCGCCAGCAGTGTCACCTTGTGCCTGTTCGACGCGGCAGGCGCGGAAACCCAGATCCCGCTCCTGGATGACGACGCCGACGTCTGGCATGCGTTCGTGCCCGGAGTCGGCCCGGGCCAGTCCTACGGATATCGGGTCGGCGGGCCCTGGGATCCTGCGCAGGGCCTGCGGTGCAACCCGGCCAAACTGCTGCTCGACCCCTACGCGAAGGCGGTCAGCGGAGCGGTCTCCTTCGGGCCGGAGGTACTCGGCCAGGACGAAACCGACCCCGGCCAGCCGAGCCGCCTGGATTCCTCGGCGCACGTGCCCAGGAGCCTGGTCGTGGACCCGGATTTCGCGTGGCAGGATGACAAACGCCCCTGGTACCGCTACGCGGATACGGTTCTGTACGAGGTCCACGTCAAGGGCTTCACCATGCGCCACCCAGACATTCCCGCGGCGCTCCGCGGCACCTACGCCGGCCTGGGCCACGAGGCCGCGATCGCGCACCTGCTCGACCTGGGCGTAACCACCGTCGAACTGCTGCCCGTACACCAGAACGTGCCGGAGTCGTTCCTGGTCGACCGGGGCCTGACGAACTACTGGGGCTACAACACGATCGGCTTTTTCGCCCCGCATAACGAGTACTCCGCCGCCGTCCGGGCCGGCCGCCCGGGCGGGCAGGTCAGCGAGTTCAAGACGATGGTGGACGCGTTGCACCGGGCCGGCCTGGAAGTCATCCTCGACGTGGTGTTCAACCACACCGCCGAAGCCGGACCGGACGGTCCCACGTTGTGCTTCCGCGGCATCGACAACCTGGCCTACTACCGGGTCGAGCCCGGCGACCCCAGCACCTACTACGACACGACCGGCTGCGGCAACTCACTCAACGCAGGCGATCCGATCATGCTGCAGCTGATGATGGACTCGCTGCGCTACTGGCTGACCCAGATGCACGTCGACGGGTTCCGGTTCGACCTGGCGCCGACGCTGGCCCGTCAGGAGGGCTCTTTTGACAAGGTGTCGGCCTTCCTCGACATGTGCTCCCAGGACCCGGTGGTGTGCCAGGCCAAGCTGGTCGCCGAGCCATGGGACGTCGGCCAGATGGACAGCTACGATCTCGGCCGGTTCCCGCCGCTGTGGCGGGAGTGGAACGGCAAGTACCGGGACACCATGCGCGACTTCTGGCGCAGCCACCCGGTCGGGCTCGGCGAGTTCGCCACCCGCTTCTCCGGCTCGTCAGACCTGTACGGGACGGCCGGCCGCCGGCCCACCGCGTCGGTCAACCTGATCACCGTCCACGACGGCTTCACCCTGCGCGACCTGGTCTCCTATGACGACAAGCACAACGAGGCCAACGCCGAGAACAACCGCGACGGGACCAGCGACAACAACTCCTGGAACTGCGGCGCCGAGGGCCCCACCAGCGACCCCGACATCCTTGCGCTGCGCGGCCGCCAGTCCCGGGCCATGCTCACCACGCTGATGCTGTCCTTCGGGGTGCCGATGCTGCTCGGCGGCGATGAGATGGGCCGGACCCAGGACGGCAACAACAACGCCTACTGCCAGGACAACGAGATGACCTGGTTCGACTGGGCGGGCGCCGACACCGCGCTGCGGGACTACACCAAGCGCCTGATCGCGTTCCGGCGAGCCCACCCGGTCTTCCGCCGCCGGCGCTTCCTGGCCGGGGCCGAGGCCGCCGAGTTGCAGTGGTTCACCCCCGCCGGCACCTCGATGGACAGCACCGACTGGGCCGACCCGAACGCCCGCGCCATCGCCATCTACCTCGACGGAGCCGACGACCCCGACCGGGCCGAAGACGGCACCCTCATGCTCGACGACGACTTCCTCGTGCTGGTCAACTCCTGGTGGGAGCAGCTGGACTTCGTGCTCCCGGCGACCAGGGCCGAGGCAGCGTGGCGCGTCGAACTGGACAGCTTCGACCCCACTACGGAGGTAACCGGACACCACGCCGGCGACCGCATCACCGTCAGCCCCCGCTCGATCGTCGTGCTTTCCTCGGGCCTGTCCGGGTGAACTGAGGTCGAGCG
>JBAUAY010001099.1:0-7210 GCA_049676235.1 Streptosporangiaceae bacterium | reverse complement strand
CGTTCGGCCTGGTGGGGCCCGGTCAGGCCGGGCCCGCGCTGCTGGTGGCGGCGGCGAAGGCAGGCGGCACGCGGCTGATCGACAACGTGCCTGTCATGCTGGCGGCGGCCGCGGCCGGGCCGCTCCGCGATGCTGCCACGGAAGGGCCGGGTACTGATGCTGCTCGCCATTGACATCGGGAACACGAACACCGTTCTCGGGATATTCGACGGGGACCGGGTGATCGAGCACTGGCGGATCTCCACCGTCCCTGACCGGACCGCCGACGAGCTCGCCGTCGTGCTGCACGGCCTGCTGACTGGTAGCAGCGCGTTTACCGAAAGGGATATTCATGGTATATCCCTGTGCTCGACGGTGCCTTCGGTGCTGCACGAGATGAGAGAGATGTGCCAGCGCTATTACGGTGACCTGGAAACGGTCATCGTCGAGCCGGGCGTAAAGACGGGGGTGCCGGTGCGGACCGACAACCCCAAGGAAGTGGGCAGCGACCGGATCATGAACTCGCTCGCGGCGGTGCACCTTTACGGCGGCCCGGCGATTGTCGTAGATTTCGGCACATCCACGAACTTCGACGCGGTGAGCGCGCGCGGCGAGTTCGTCGGCGGCGCGCTTGCGCCAGGAATCGAGATTTCCGTGGATGCGCTGTCCCGCCGGGCCGCGCAGTTGCTTAAGGTGGAGCTGACTAGGCCACCGCACGTCATCGGTAAGAATACGGTGGAGTCCCTGCAATCGGGCATCATCTACGGCTTCGCAGCCCAGGTCGAGGGAATTGCCCGGCGGATGGCGCGCGAACTGTCGCCCGACGACCCGCGCGCGGTGACCACTATCGCCACCGGCGGCCTGGCGCCGCTTGTTATCGACGAGGTGAGCGTCATTGACGCATACGAGCCCTGGCTCACCCTGATCGGTTTGCGCCTGGTCTACGAAAGGAACGCGGGCCAGCCGGGGTCACCTGGCGTGAGGTGACCCTCACTGACCCTCAGGCTATCCGGACGGCGCCGACGTAGTCGCTCCAGAAGACCGGCTGCACATGCACCGTCTCGCCGAAGTCGGGGGCGTCGATCATCATTCCGTCGCCGATGTAGATCCCGACGTGACTGATGTCGGCAAAGAAGAAGACCAGATCGCCGGGCTCCAGGTCGCTGCGGGCCACGTGCATGCCTGAGTTCCACAAGCTGCCGGTGTAGTGCGGCAGCGCGATGCCTTCCTGTGCGTACGCCCATACGACAAGGCCGGAGCAGTCGAATTCCCCGGGGCCGGCCGCGCCCCACACGTAGGGATCGCCTTCCCTGGTGATCGCCGCCTGCAAGGCCTGGGCGCCGACCGTGTTCGCGGTCGGGATGTCGATGTTCGGGTACTGCCCGGTCTGCGTGAAGACCGCCATCGCCTGTTTCATCGCCGCGCTGTTAACCTGGTCGATCTTCGCCTCAATGACCTTCTTCTTGGCGTTCATCTGCGCGTCGAGCGCGTTCACTTCGGTGATTTGCTGGTCGGCGGTCTGCTTGTCGCGCAGCGCCTGTGCCACCTCGTTGCCCAGCGTGTTTACCTTCATACCGCTGGACTGATCGAGCTCGGCCACCGCGGAGGCCTGGCTGAGGAACTGCTGCGGGTCCCCGGTGGTGAGCGCCTGGAAGGTCGGGTCGAGACCGGAGCCCATGTAGTTCGCGGCCGCCAGCTGGGCCACCGACTGCTGGCTGACCGCCAGTGCGGCGGCGCCCCGGCTGGCGGCGTTCTGCGCGATCCGCGCGTTGGCCTGGGCGCGGGCGAGCTGGATGTGCAGGCCGTCGTACTGCTCGCTCAGCGCGTTGATCTGGAACTCGAGCTGCTTGGCCTCCGCGACCAGGGTGGTCAGGTTCGGCTTAGGCGCGGTAGTCTGCGCCGCGCTGATGCCGCCCGGCAGGACGAGGGCAAGCGCGGCGGCTGCGCCGACAAGACCGGCTCCTCCGCTCAGTTTCCGCACAGCGATGCACAATATTGGAATCAAGATCGGTCGGCCACCGACTAGGGGGAAGTTTTACCTAAGGACGGCGCGGCGGCCAGGCGGGTGCTTCGGGTCCGGCTCGTCGGCAGCGGCTATCGTGGACGGCGCGATGGGTTACACGATTAGGTCCGCGCGTACGCGAGATGTGCCGATGATCAGGAAGTTGATCGACTCGAATGTCGAGTCTGGACGCTTGCTGAGCAAGGCCACGGTCACGCTCTACGAGGACGTCCAGGAGTTCTGCGTGGCAGATCTCGCTCATGACGCGACCCTGGCTGGCTGCGGCGCACTGCACGTGATGTGGGAAGACCTCGCCGAGATCAGGACGATCGCGGTCCGGGAGGACTGCCAGGGCCTGGGGATCGGCCACGGGATCGTTGACGCGCTCCTGCAGCGGGGCCGCTCGGTCGGCGTGGACCGGGTGTTCGTCTTGACTTTCGCGGTGGACTTCTTTGGCCGTCACGGATTCCAGCCGATCAGCGGCACTCCCGTGGCAGCAGAGGTGTACACGGAGCTTTTGCGCTCCTATGACGAGGGCGTCGCGGAGTTTCTGGACCTGGAACGGGTGAAGCCCAACACGCTCGGCAACACTCGCATGCTGTTGCGCCTCTTACCGGACCGGGAAAAATGAGCATCGACGTTGCGCACGAGACGATACAAGCCCAGCGGGAGCATCGTCCGGCGCGGGCTGTGGAGAGGAACCGGCTATGTGGAACGATCTCGCCGCGCTGACTCCGCCGCTGGTAGTTTGCGTCGCCTTCCTCATCGGCGTGGCGATGTTGCTGCGCCGGGAGATGTCGCCGAAGCGGCGCGCCGAGCGGAACGCCCGCCGCCGATCACATGGCCGGAGATCTTGAAATACCCGGAACGGCGGATTAATCCGCGCCTAGAACTGCGCGAACTAGGCGGCGGCTTGGCCATCAGATCACAGTAACGGCGCAGTTCGTGATGTGCGGTAAGCAGCCGCTGCTGACGCATCACTTCAGCGTCGATTACAGAGAGTAACTGCACTCGAGATGCGCCCGATGGCGCCGCACAACAGAAAAACAAGTGTGGCGCTAGTGGCAGAATTGTCAACGTCAAGAGATTCGGTATACATTTAGTATCTGAAATAGGTTGCTCCGTCAGAAGGGCTGTTTCCATGGCACAGAAGGTGCAGGTGCTTCTCGTCGATGATCTCGATGGGAGCGAGGCCACCGAGACCGTAGCGTTTGGGCTCGATGGCGCCGCGTATGAGATCGACCTGAGTTCCGGCAACGCGGGCAAGCTCCGTAAAGAGCTGGCCCACTATGTGGAGCACGCGCGCAAAGCGAGCGCTCCGGCAAGGCGTCGGCGGGCGCGCACTGGCCCCGGTCGCGAGCGCAGTGCTCAAATCAGGCAGTGGGCGAAGCAGCGCGGTTACAAGGTCAATGAGCGCGGGCGCATTCCCGCCAACATCGTCGCGGAGTACGAAGCCGCGCACTAGTACGCACGTACCGGAGTTCGCTGGTTTAAGCGGGCTCCTGGGTTCATCAGTTTTGCTGGGGGTCAGGGGGCCGACCCCGTCGGCAGCCTCCTATGGGCAGCACTGTGGCGAGCGACTTCCAGAGCAGCGCATTGTCTGCGCGGGTCGGCCCCGACCCTCCTGGACCCTTGAAGCTCTGGCGACAGCGGCGGCGGCGGGGCCACCGGATCGCACCGTTGGCCCCCGGACGGTCAGTCCGGGGGCCAACGGTGCGTTTGTCTGTCCGGGGACCCGCTGTCTGTCCGGGGACCCGCTGTCTGTCCGGGGACCCGCGGTTCGCTTGCTTGGCGCGCAGGGTCCGGAGCGACAGAGGTCCGGGGAGATAGCTTCGGCCGGGAGCCCGCCGCCGGGCCGCAGTCGCGGGACGGGACCGGGTGTCCCGCCCGGCAGGACCGCCGGCAGGACCGCCCGATGGGACCGCCCGATGGGACCGCCCGGCAGGCGGACGCGCCGGCCAGGGACATCCAGAACGGCCGTTCGCTTGCGGCGTACCCGGGCCAGTCCTGGGAACACGGGTCTCGTCTACCAGGTTGGATAAGGATGAAGGCCTCGCGTCCAGGGAACGTCTTGATATGCGAGGCGCATACTCGTATCAAGCGTGACCGTGGGCACGCGGCTACTATGCGGATAAGGCAAGGCAGGGCACGACCCATCCCCGCCCCCCGTGCTGTGAGGAGAGCGACGACATGTTCGAGAGGTTTACCGACAGAGCGCGGCGGGTTGTTGTCCTGGCGCAAGAAGAAGCCAGGATGCTCAATCACAACTACATCGGTACCGAGCACATCCTGCTCGGCCTCATCCATGAGGGCGAAGGTGTAGCGGCCAAGGCGCTCGAGTCGCTGGGGATCAGCCTGGACGCCGTGCGGCAGCAGGTCGAGGAGATCATCGGCCAGGGCCAGCAGGCGCCGTCCGGGCACATCCCGTTCACGCCCCGGGCCAAGAAGGTGCTCGAGCTTTCGCTGCGTGAGGCGCTGCAACTCGGCCACAACTACATCGGCACCGAGCACATCCTGCTCGGCCTCATCCGTGAGGGTGACGGCGTGGCCGCGCAGGTGCTGGTGAAGCTGGGCGCCGACCTGAACCGGGTGCGCCAGCAGGTCATTCAGCTACTGCACGGGTACCAGGGCAAGGAGCCCGCCTCGGCCGGCACCGCCGCGGAATCCGCTCCTTCGACCTCCCTGGTCCTGGACCAGTTCGGCCGCAACCTGACCCAGGGCGCACGCGAGGGCAAGCTCGACCCGGTGATCGGCCGGGAGAAGGAAATCGAGCGCGTCATGCAGGTGCTCTCCCGCCGGACCAAGAACAACCCGGTGCTCGTGGGCGCGCCCGGCGTGGGCAAGACGGCGGTCGTCGAGGGCCTGGCGCAGAAGATCGTCAAGGGCGAGGTCCCGGAGACGATCAAGGACAAGCAGCTGTACACGCTGGATCTCGGCGCCCTGGTGGCCGGCTCGCGCTACCGCGGTGACTTCGAGGAGCGCCTCAAGAAGGTGCTCAAGGAGATCCGTACCCGCGGCGACATCATCCTGTTCATCGACGAGATACACACGCTCGTCGGGGCGGGTGCCGCCGAGGGGGCCATCGACGCGGCCTCGATCCTGAAGCCGATGCTGGCCCGCGGCGAGCTGCAGACCATCGGCGCCACCACGCTCGATGAGTACCGCAAGTACCTGGAGAAGGACGCCGCGCTCGAGCGCAGGTTCCAGCCCATCCAGGTGGCGGAGCCGACGATCTCGCACACGATCGAGATCCTCAAGGGCCTGCGCGACAGGTACGAGGCCCACCACCGCGTGTCCATTACGGATAGCGCGCTGGTCGCCGCGGCCCAGCTGGCCGACCGTTACATCAGCGACCGCTTCCTGCCTGACAAGGCCATCGACCTGATCGACGAGGCCGGCTCCCGGATGCGGATCCGGCGCATGACCGCGCCGCCGGACTTGCGCGAATACGACGAGAAGATCGCCCAGGTGCGCCGGGAGAAGGAATCGGCCATCGACTCGCAGGACTTCGAGAAGGCCGCCGCGCTGCGGGACACCGAGAAGCAGCTGCTGGCCAAGAAGGCGGGCCGGGAGAAGGAGTGGAAGGCCGGCGACATGGACGTCGTGGCCGAGGTGAACGAGGAACTCATCGCCGAGGTCCTCGCCACCGCCACCGGCATCCCCGTGTTCAAGCTGACCGAAGAGGAATCGCAGCGCCTGCTCCGGATGGAGGATGAGCTGCACCGCCGGGTGATCGGCCAGAACGACGCCATCAAGGCGCTGTCCCAGGCGATCAGGCGGACCCGGGCCGGCCTGAAGGACCCGAAGCGCCCCGGCGGATCGTTCATCTTCGCGGGCCCGTCAGGCGTCGGCAAGACCGAGCTGTCCAAGACGCTGGCCGAGTTCCTGTTCGGCGACGAGGATTCGCTGATCCAGCTCGACATGAGCGAGTACATGGAGAAGCACACGGTGTCCCGGCTGTTCGGGTCCCCGCCCGGCTACGTCGGCTACGAGGAAGGCGGCCAGCTCACCGAGAAGGTCCGCAGGCGCCCCTTCTCCGTGGTCCTGTTCGACGAGATCGAGAAGGCGCACCCGGACATCTTCAACTCGCTGCTGCAGATCCTGGAAGACGGTCGGCTGACCGACGCCCAGGGCCGGATGGTCGACTTCAAGAACACGGTCATCATCATGACGACCAACCTGGGCACCCGCGACATCTCCAAGGGCGTGACCGTCGGCTTCGCCCGGGCGGGCGAGTCCAAGGGTTCCTACGACCGGATGAAGAACCGGGTGCAGGAGGAGCTGAAGCAGCACTTCCGGCCCGAGTTCCTGAACCGCGTGGACGACATCATCGTCTTCCACCAGCTCTTGAAGGAGGAGATCTTCAGCATCGTCGACCTGATGATCGCCAAGGTGGACGAGCGCCTGAAGGACCGCGACATGGCCATCGAGCTGCGGCCGGACGCCAAGGACCTGCTGTCCGAGCGGGGCTACGACCCGGTCCTCGGGGCCAGGCCGCTGCGCCGCACGATCCAGCGGGAGATCGAGGACAGCCTGTCCGAGAAGATCCTGTTCGGCGAGCTCAGGCCGGGGCAGATTGTCATCGTGGACGTCGAGGGCAGCGGCGAGACCGCCAAGTTCACCTTCAATGGTGTCCCGAAGCCCGACGTGGTGGACGACGTGCCCGCGCCGGAGCTGGCGAGCGCGCCGGTCATCAGCAAGGGCAGCGAGGTTGGCAGCTCGACGGGCAGCTCAGGTACCCCGGACGGCGGCGGCACCGCGTCCGCCATGGGCTGACAACAGCGGCGAAACCCGGGGTCCGCGACGCCGTGGACCCCGGGTTTCATGCTGTCGGCTTGGGCCCGCCCGCCCCGGTCAGCGCCGACCCGGGCAGCGCAAAGCGGCCGTCAGGTAGGGGATCGGCCAGGCCGTCAGCGACGAGGCCGTCCAGGGCCCGGGCCAACTGGGCCTGGCCGGGCCAGACCGCGTCAAAGTCGGCCCGGCTCACCGGGACGCCGGAATCGCGCAGCACGGCGAGCAGGCGGCCGCGGCATTGCCGGTCCGTGCCGTCGTAACGCTGGCTCCGGCGCCCGGCCGCCTCGGCCGGTTCCCTGGAGTTCTTGGGCTCCTCGGGGCGACCCGCGGCCAGCCAGGCGCAATCGCCGGCCACCGGGCAGGTATCGCAGCGCGGGCTGGCGGCCGTGCAAACCAGCGCGCCCAGTTCCATCACCGCGACCGACCAGCGGGCCG
>JBAUAY010001098.1:0-1848 GCA_049676235.1 Streptosporangiaceae bacterium | reverse complement strand
CCATCGACCTGGGCGACGCGCCCCCAGGCCGGATGGATGAGCTGTCCGTCACGCTGGCCGCCACGCTGACGTCCGTGCGGGACGCGGCCGGGGCGTGCGCCGACGCAATACGGGCCAGCGCGGCATCCCAGGAGGAGGACCCGCAGCGGATGGCGGCGGCCCGGATGACGCTGGCTTCGCTGGATGAGCTACAGCGCACCGCCAGCCGGATCTTGGACGCGTTCGGCGAGCAGGTCACCGAGCGTGGCGAGGTGGTCTGGCTCGACCGAGCCCCGGACGAAACGCGCCGGCCGCCGACGCTGCGGGTGGCGCCGCTCGACGTCGGACGGGTGCTGCGATCCCGGCTGTTCGGGGCGCGCACGGTAGCGCTCACCTCGGCCACGCTCGCCCTCGGCGGTTCGTTCGCGCCGCTGGCCATCCAATGGGGTTTGAGCCTGAAGCCGTCGGTCGACGCGGACGAGCATCTGGCCTGGACCGGAATGGACGTCGGCTCGCCGTTCGACCACCCGCGCAGCGGCATCTTGTACGTGGCCCGCCATCTGCCGCCGCCGGGCCGGGACCAGCTGCCCGAGGCGTACCTGACCGAACTGGAGGAGCTCATCGACGCGGCGGGCGGTCGCACCCTCGGCTTGTTCTCCTCCATGCGAGCGGCCAAACAGGCGGCCGAGGCGCTCCGCGAGCGGATCAGCCAGCCGCTGCTCTGCCAGGGCGACGATCTCACCGCGCAGCTGGTTAGGCAATTCGCCGAGGACGAGCCGACCTGCCTGTTCGGCACGCTGTCGCTGTGGCAGGGCGTGGACGTGCCGGGGAACTCGCTGCAGCTCGTCGTCATCGACCGGATCCCGTTCCCGCGGCCCGACGACCCGCTCGCCTCGGCCCGGCAGCGTGCGGTGGCCGCCCGCGGCGGCAACGGGTTCATGACGGTCGCGGCGTCACAGGCCGCGTTGCTGCTGGCCCAGGGCGCCGGCCGGCTGCTCCGGACGATGACCGACCGCGGCGTGGTAGCGGTCCTTGATCCCCGGCTGATGACCGCCCGCTACGGCGATTTCCTCCGCGCGTCGCTGCCCTCGTTCTGGACCACCACCGACCCGGCCCTCGTCCGTGCCGCCCTGCGCCGCCTGGCCGCCGCTTCCGCCACGGTAAACCCCTTACCGGCTGGTTAATCCGCGCGCGCTGATACGCGTGAAACAAGGGTTGCTGGGTAACATTTTGGGAACTACCGGCTTTGAAGATCCGTTCTGCAAAGGACTGGCCACCCAGTCGGGGCGGGAGGTCACGCATGCGGAGGCAGCCGCGGAGCCGCAAGCGGCACGTGCTCCGCTGGGTCGCCGCCGGGGCGGTCGTCGTTGTTACTGCGGGGACGCTGGCCGCGTACCTGAAATACCGGGCCGTTTACGACAGCATCACCCGCGTCTCGGTACCGTCGACCGCCCTGGGCCACCGGCCGCCGGTGTACAGCACCACTTCGCTGAACATCCTGGTCTACGGCACTGATAGCCGGGCCGGCCTGACCCGGCACGAGCAGTACATCCTGCGCACCGGCGATGATCAGACCAACAACACCGACACGATCATGCTCGTGCACATCTCGCCGGGCCGGCACCGGGTCACGGTGGTAAGCATCCCGCGCGACACCATGGTGCCGATGTACCAGTGCGACAGCGGCCCCGGTTACACGGGCCAGCAGGCCGACCCGAACGCTGCCGTGCAGATCAACTCGCTGCTGCAGATCGGCGGCCCGACCTGCCTGTGGAAGACGGTCGAGCAGGTGACCGGCGTCCGCATCAACCACTTCATCGGGATCGGCATGCTCGGCTTCGTCAAGGTCGTCGACGACCTGGGCGGTGT
>JBAUAY010001097.1:0-25158 GCA_049676235.1 Streptosporangiaceae bacterium | reverse complement strand
GCGGAACGTTGGGTACCGAGCTCACTGGACCGCGGAGCCTCGGCCTGGCCGATCAGGTCCTGGACGCGGCGCCGGGCCGCGAGGAAGATCTGCGCCGCCGCACGCCCCTGCAGGTCGCGCTCACCGGCGAGGACCATGCGGGCAGCTACGTGTTCCTGGCCTCGGACCGCGCGCGCGGGATCACCGGCACGGTGGTGCACTCCGATGGCGGCGCCGGCGTCAAATAACGCCGACCCCGCGAAGCTGGCTTTCCAGCCAGGCGGCGCGCTCGCGCACCTAGAAGAGGCCGTGCCGTTCGCTAGGCGGAGTACTCGGCGGGGGTGCCGGTCGCGGTCCGCCCGGCGGGGGTGCGCCACTTCAGGATGCCGGGCTCTGGTTGCTGAAGCCACCATCCTTCGGCTTGCTTACAGCGATGGTGGTGACGGCACAGCGGCGCCAGGTTACATTCACACGACGCGCCGCCAAGGTGCCAGGCGAGGGTATGGTCCAGGTCGCAACGGGCGGCGGGCCGGCCGCATCCGGGTGCGCTGCAGCGGGCGTTGCGAGCAGTGATCAGGTGCCGCAGTTTCCGGCTGGGCTGATATCCGGTTTCGGCATGCCGATGGTCGCACGTCCCTCGGGCGATCGGGTCCAGTCGGACCCGCAGGCTGCGCAGGTAGTCCCGGGCCCGGGTGCCGGGCGGGGGCCGCTGGTCGGGTCCGCCGCTGGTGTCGCAGGTGGTAACGAGGTTGGCGGTTCCTGGCGGTCTAGGAGATGATCTGGCGTCCGGTGGTTCCGGACCGGGCGGTTCCGGACCGGGTGGTTCGGGGCCGGGAGGCGGAGGGTGTCGGCCTAGGGCGCAGCCGTGGGCGGCGGCAGTGCCGTCGGGGTGCACGGCGGTCACGCACCACCGCGTGTTCGGGTCCCGCGCAGCGGCGGCGGTCAGGTCCCGCGCGGTCCCGGCGTCCAGCAGTCCGAACCCGGCCGCTTCCCCTGGAGCCCCGGACTCACCCAGCAGGGTGGACAGCGGCACGGTGATGTTCACCACCGCCGCCAGGCTCGGCCCTGCGCCTGAGGCGCCACGGCGGGCCTGACCCTGCGGACCGGTCCCGGCCGGGCCGCCGTCCTGCCGCCCGGGACCGCCGTTCCCGCCCGGTCCGTCATCCGAGCCGGGCAGAGCGTCACGGCTGTCGCGTTCCTGCAACAGGTCCAGGTAAGCGCGGACCCGCAGTTCCCGCAGCGAACCGGTCACCCCGGCGCCGCGCAGTTCCCGGGCCCGCTGGTCAATGTGCTGCCACGACGCCAGGACCTCCTCCGAAGCCATCTCCCGGGCGATCATCCCGGCGTTGCCCGAGTCCTCGCGGAACGGGCGGACGTGTGCCTCGTGCTTGCGGCCGGCCTGCTTGCGCCGCTCGGCGGCTTCCGGGTCGAGCTTGAGGGCAAGCTTGGCCGCGGCGGCGCGCAGTTCCCCGTAGGTCTTGACCTGCGCCGCCGCGGCCAGGAGGGGGTCGGCCGTGGCGGCGTCGGCGACGGACAGATAGTCGGCCTGCTCGTAGATGATCTTGGCGTGGACCGGGTCGATCAGCCCCGCGCCCATCGCCGCGAAGGTGACCGGAAGCCGCCCGGCAAGGTTGCAGGCGTAGGACATCCGGTCCGCCGCCGTCATCCAGGTCATCCGCAGCTCCATGGCGACCTCATCGGCGGTGAATTCGCTGAAGTGGACCCGGCCATCATTGGAGGGCGAGGTGGCGGAGGATCCGGCGGGCCGGCTCTTGCCGACTGGGCGGGGCGTGGCGGGGCGGCGCAGCGCGAGTTCGCGCATCGCGCCGAACTCTAGCCATGTCGCCCAGGACGACATCCGCCGCGCGGCTGACATCATCGCGAACAGGTATTCCTCCGACACCTCGGCCAGGCCGGTGCCGTCGCTCCCGGCGATCGCGCCGGCGACCGAGGCCAGCACCGGACCCGGCGTCATCGGGGGTGCCCCGCCTTCCCCGGCGAACCCGGACAACTCAACCGCCCCGGCCGGCACGCACATGAACAGGCCCTGCTCCGGCTCCTCAGGCGGCATCCCCTCCTCGTCAGCATCCTCAGCGGGTCCGCGGCCGTCACTGTTCTCGCGGTGCTCGGGGCGACGGTCGTGGCGGGCGGCGGCGTCGCCGTCATTCCCGGTTTCCTGGGCTGAGTCCGACCCGTTCTGGCCGCCGGGCAGCGCAGAACCGTAGGGCTCCTCGCTACTAGCCCCGTCGGCGGGGAGCGGTTCGTCGGGCATCGGCCATCTTTCGTTTGGAAGGAACAGGCGCAGTCCCTACTCTATCGAATGGATACTCGAAACCCTACTCAATATCGTCGTTTCGTAGTTATCAGGCGCATATTATTTTTCTGGCCTGCAGAGATGATCATTCCTTTCTCGCTGGTACAGGCGATGAATGGGCGTTGGTTGACGCGCGCGGCGTCAGCTGCGCACATGCGACGCGGGCGTGGCCAACGCTGTAGGAGGAGGGTGGTCCCCGGGGTTTGCTAGCTGCGGCTGGTAACCCAGGCTGAGATCAGATCGGCGGCCTGTGCCCGCGTACCCGCGGGCTCCTGCAGATAGTGATCGGCCTTGATGAACTCCAGGGTCTTGTCCGTCGCGGCGATCGCGTCGTACAGGGCGCGGGCGTCGCTTTCGTAGACGCAGGCGTCCGCCGTGGCGTGCACCACCAGCGCCGGCACCGTGATCCGGGCCAGGTGCGGCGCCGCGGTGCATTGCGAGGTGCGCAGGCTCCACATCGAAAGCCAGCTGCGCAGCGTGCTGACGGTGCCGACGCCGAAGACTCCGTAGTTCGCCCGCATCGGGTCGCCGAGGTAGCACCAGTTCGGCCGCCGGTCCGACGGCTCGATCGACGGGTCGATCATGCGCAGGTCAGCCCAGCTGCGCGAGACGGTAAACAGCCGGTCCCGGGCGCGCGTCCCGGCCAGGTGTTCCAGCTGATCCAGCGCCCAGTCGGTGATGCGCTCATTGCGGTCTCGCTGCGCGGCCCGGTAGCGGACCTGGAAGTCCGCGCTGTAGGGCGGCCCGTTACGGGGGTCGTACGGGTCCAGGGCCGGATCAGCCGATACCGGGTCGCTCTCGTCGGTCACCGATGGATCGAGCCAGGCCGTCAGGACCTCGGGCCGCCCCGAATGCGCCGCTAGCGCGACGTACAGGTCGCCGGCCGGCAGTTCCTCGACGGTCGGCGCCGGCCGCATCCCGGCGACCGGCCTGACGTTGGGCTCGATGGCCTGGGACTGGTATGCGGCCATGAGCGAGCCGCCGCCGGAGTTGCCGAGCAACACCACCCGTTCGGCACCTGCTTGTTCACGCAGCCAGCGCACCCCGACACCGATCTCGGCGAGCGCGTGGTCGAGCAGGAAGTGCGCCTCGTTGCCCCGGAACCTGGTGTTCCAGCCGAGGAACCCGAAGCCGCGCTCGGCCATGAAGCTGGCCAGGTAATGCTCGCTGAAGTCCACGTTGTAGTGCGTGGCGATGAACGCCACCTCCGGCTGAGTCCCCGCCGGGCGGTGGTAGATGCCCTGGCACGGATGACCGCCCGCGCCGGCCCGGACCACCAATGGCGACGGCAGCCCGACGAACTCCCTCACGATCCCGGTCACCTGCCAACTCCGATCCGCGCTTGCCCGGGCGGGTAGTACGCCCGTTCGGTATCCGCCCTGGTGTAGAACTGAAACTGAGTTTAGATTTAGTTCTGACGGTTAGGCCAGGATTCCGCGCATCGAGGAGGACTTCATGGAGTGGCGGAACGAGGAGTTCGATCTGGGCGGCGTCAATCACCTGGCGCTGGTCTGCTCGGACATGAAGCGGACGGTGGAGTTCTACACCCAGGTGCTCGGCATGCGGTTGATCAAGACACTCGACCTGCCGGGCGGCGCGGGCCAGCACTTCTTCTTCGACATGGGCGGCCGCAACGCGCTGGCGTTCTTCTGGTTCCCGGACGCCCCCGACCCGGTCCCCGGCATCTCCGCGCCGGTGACCGTGCCGGGCCTGGGCGAGTGGACCAGCGCGGTCGGCTCGATGAACCACGTCGCGTTCAACGTGCCCGAGGAGCGGTTCCTGGAGTACCGGGCCAAGCTGAAGGCCAAGGGCGTGCGGGTGAGCCCGATCCTCGATCACGACGACAGCGAGTTCGGCGTGGCCAGGGAGCTGCACCCGGGTGTCTTCGTCCGCTCGTTCTACTTCCAGGACCCAGACGGCATCCTGCTCGAGTTCGCCTGCTGGCGGCGGGCCATGGGCCAGCCGGGCGACGTCAGGCACGAACCCAAGACCGCAGCCGAACGGACCGGCGTTCGAGTCTAGACAGTTGCTATCCCTGGTCCATGTCCTGGAGTGGCGGGCCGCGGTCAGCGCTGAGGCGGTGGCGCTTACCGATCATCAGGGCGTGCAGCTGACCTACGCGGGCCTGGCCGCGGCCGTGCAATGCTCGGCCGCCGAGTTCGCCGCGGCCGGAGTCGCACCCGGCGATGTCGTACCGGTCATCGCGCGAAACCAGGTCGGCTGGGTGACCGCCATGCTCGGCCTGATCCGGGCCGGTGCGCTTCCCGCGGCGGTGAACTGGCGCCTGGCCGCGCCCGAGGTGACGGCGCTGCTGCAGCTGGTGCGGCCAGCCGCCGTCATCGCCGACGCCGACTGCGCCGCACTGGCCCGGCAGGCGATCGCCGGCCTGGACGGCCCCGTTCCCGTCCTGTCTGACCTGCGCGAGGCCACGGCGGACGACACGCGGGCCACGCTGCCGGAGCGGCCGGTTGAGCGGCTGTACCCGTCCGCGCCCGCCATTTTGGTGCACACCAGCGGCACCACAGGCCGGCCCAAGCTGGTGCCGCTTTCCCACCAGCAGCTGATCACGGCCGTGGTGTTCATGAAGCTGGAGGTGCCCGAGGCGATCCCCGGCGCCCGGCATCTGTCCGCGCTACCCCTGTTTCATGTCGCGGGGCTGGCCAACCTCTGCTACGTCCTGTTCACCGGCGGGCACCTGCACATCCTCGGTGGCTTCGACCCGGCCGGGTTCGTCGATGAGCTGGTGAGCCGCCGGATCCAGCTGACTCAGCTGGTGCCCACCTTGATCCAGGCGGTGACGCAGGAGGTGAGCTCCCGGGCCGAACCACCCGACCTGTCACCGCTGACCGAGGTCGTCTACGGAGCCTCGCCGATCCGGCCCGACCTGCTGGAGCGGGCGGTGGCCGTGCTCGGCTGCCGGTTCCGGCAGAACTACGCCAGCAGCGAGACCGGCCCGCTGCCGGTCACCTCGCTGCCGCCGGAAGACCACGACCCCGCGCGGGGGCGCCTCGGCACCGCCGGCCGCCCGTCGCTGGGCTGGGAGGTCCGCCTCGGGGAACGCGGCGAGATACAGGTGCGCGGTGCCGTGCCGCTGCCCGGCTACTGGAACGACCCGGAGGCCACCGCCAGGTCGCTGACGGCAGACGGCTTCTACCGCACCGGCGACGTCGGGACCATCGACGCCGACGGGTACCTGACGATCATCGACCGGCTCAAAGACGTGGTGATCACCGGAGGCGAGAACGTGTTCCCCGCCGAGGTGGAAGCGGTCCTGGCCCGGCACCCCGCGGTCGCCGACGTCGCGGTCATCGGCATTCCGGACGACCGGTGGGGCGAGACCGTGCACGCGGTCGTGGTGGCCGCGCCCGGGTTCGACGCTCCTGGGTTCGACGCTGCCGGGCTGGTCGACTGGGCGCGTGAGCGGCTGGCCGGATTCAAGTGCCCGACGGGCGTCACGGTCGTCTCGGAGTTGCCGCGCAACGCGACCGGCAAGGTCCTCCGGGCCACGCTGCGCGAGCCGTTCTGGGCCGGCCGGGACCGGCTGGTCTCATGAAGACGCGCAAGGGCCGGCAGACCGACGAGGCCTTCCGCGAGGCGGCCCGGCTGGTGTTCGCCCGCGACGGCTACCTCAACGCCAAGATCAGCGACATCGCCGCAGCGGCGGGCCGGTCGGTGGCGTCCTTCTACAACTACTACGACACCAAGGCCGACTTGCTCATCGCCCTGGCCGAGGAATTTCACGCCGAAGCCACCCAGATGGCGGTGCTGCCTTATCGAGCCGGCCTGGCCGGCGAGGAGGCGCTGCGCGAGGCGGTGGTCGGCTTCTGGCGGACCTACGCCAGGCGGCGCGGCGAGCTGATCGGCATCTTCCAGGCGGCCATGATCGAAGGAAGATTCCGGGACCGGTGGCTCGAGCTGCGGGGCGAGGCCATCACCCGGATAGCGACCGCTATCCGGGCGGCGCAGTCGGATGGCTACTGCCCCGGCGTCGATCCGGTGCTGACGGCCTCGGCGCTGTCGGCCATGCTGGAGCATTTCTGCTATATCTGGCTCGGGCAGGGCGGCGAGAAGGACGTGCCGTTCGATGACGAGCGGGCGCTGGACGCACTGTGCACCATCTGGGTGAAGGCCGTGTACTGGCGGGCCGAAGGCTGTTAAGAACCCCTACGGCCGCCGTGGCCCTCATGCGCATGCGCCGGCCCTCGGGCCTAGCGTGCCTTCCGGCGCCTGGGCAGGAATCCGGCGGACAGGCGCCGGGACGGGATGATGTAGTACAGGGCGATGGCCAGGTACCCGATGACGGCCAGGATCGGGAGGAAGAGTCCGGAGATGATCAGGACCAGATAGCCCGCCAGGCCAGGCGTGAGACGCTCGGTCAGCAGTTGGATCTCCTCATCGGCCGCGTCGGGCCGCACCAGGTGCGCCCGGACCGCGTAGCGCCACAGGACCATCAGGAGCGTTGTGGCCAGCAGGAGGCTGATGCCGTAGAAGGTGACCGCGACGCGTTCGGGGCTGTCCTGGCCGATGTAGTCCGCGAGCAGCCTGGTGGGGAACGGCAGGAACGAGACGACCAGGAGCAGCATCAGGTTCAGGCGCACGAATGCGGCGTCGGTGCGCTCGAGGTACTCGGTGATCGCGTTGTGCCCGAGCCAGGCCGCGCCGATGGTGGCGAAGCTGACCACATAGGCCAGGTACGAGGGCCACAGATCCGCGACCGAGCGCAGCAGGTGCTGGCCGGCGTGGGCAGAGACCGTGATATCGAGGACCAGCAAGGTGACGGCGATGGCGAACACGCCGTCGCTGAAGGCCTCCAGCCGTCCCGTCTGAAACCCGCGTCGGCGTGGCTCCTGCGGCGCTTCCTCACTCTTCATCGCCCGACTGTAGTCCCGGCGGTCGGTCGACCGGATAGTCCCCTGCGTAACCACGAATAGCTGACCGCAAAGAAATGCGGAACCGAGAAGCTCCCGGCCGAGCACGCATATCAGCGGGTCAGGGCGTAGTTACTGCTCTTGCGAGGAGGGCGCTGACGGGGTGGTCGGCGAGGAGGTAGCGGATGATCCGGCCATCACGTTCAGTGATGACGATCTGGGCGGCGCGCAGGTGGCGGAGAGCCTGCGAGACCGTGGTGTCGTGCAGGCCGGTCGCTGCGGCCAGATCCGAGACGCTGATCGGCCCGGCGGCGCTGATGCAGGTCAGCCGGGTGAGCCGGGTGGGATCGGCGAGCACGGCATAGTGCTGCGCCTGGGTGCGGATCGATTCGGGGTCGCCGAGGGCGGCGATGGCGCGGCAGACTCGTTCCTCGTCGATGACCCGATGGTCGGCCCGGTCGGCGGGCAAAAGGTGCATCACTGCAGTCTGCCAGAAGACCAGGTCAATAGCTGATCATCCAATCAGTCTTGACGGGCGGCGAGCTGGCTCGGTAGTTTCCAATTGCCGGGGCCGCGCGGCCCGGTGGCAGACAGCACAGCGAAGCCCGGTGAGATTCCGGCACTGTCCCGCAACGGTGAAGTCCTCTGCAGAGAGCTAAGTCCGGTCGCCTGGGCTGTCCTGCCGACGACACCAGTCCTCGGGCGAAGGGCGGTTCGCGCGGAACGGCCAGCGGCCGCCGCAAGAGCTCTCGACGTCCTCCGGCCACCAGGAGGATGCAAGCCAGATGACCGTCAGCACGGGAAGCCGCCTGCGCACGGTACGGGACGCCCTGACCCCCGCGGAATGGGGCCGCTTCGGCGTGATGGGACTCGTGATCCTCGCGCTCAACGTGCTCGGCTGGGGGATATTCGTCTTCGCGATCCAGCCGCACCACTTCCGCTACGCGGGCCTGGGCCTCGGGATCGGGGTCGCGTTCACCGCCTGGACGCTGGGCGCCCGGCACGCGTTCGACGCCGACCATATCTCCGCGATCGACAACACCACCCGCAAGCTCATGTCCGACGGGAAGCGGCCGCTCGGCACCGGGTTCTTCTTCGCGCTCGGGCACTCCACGATCATCGTCGTCGTCGGGGTCGGGTTGTCCATCGCGGCCCGGGCCGTGTTCGGCGCCGTGGTCGATCCCACGTCCGGATACGAGACCATCGGCGGGGTCATCGGCACCTCGATGGCAGCCGGCTTCCTGTACTTGATCGCGGCGCTCAACGTGGTCGTGCTGGCCGGGATCTTCAAGGTGTTCCGCGGCCTGCGTGCGGGCCTGTTCGACGAGGCCGAGCTCGAGCGCCAACTGCAGGCCCGCGGCCTGATGTGGCGGTTCTTCGGCCGGTTCATGCGCTCGATCACTAAGACCTGGCACATGTTCTTCGTCGGGCTGATCTTCGGGATCGGCTTCGACACCGCTACCGAGGTCCTGCTGCTCGCCGCCACCGCCGCGGCCGCCACCGAGGGCCTACCGTGGTACGCGGTCCTGGCCCTGCCGCTGCTGTTCGCCGGCGGGATGACCCTGTTCGACTCCCTGGACGGGTGCTTCATGAACTTCGCCTACGGCTGGGCGTTCGCCCGCCCGGTCCGCAAGGTCTACTACAACCTGGTCATCACCGGGCTGTCCATCGCCGTCGCGTTCCTGATCGGCACGATCGAGATCGTCGGCCTGCTGTCGACCGAGTTGCATATCCACGGTGGCTTCTGGGACTTCATGGCCAACTTCAACATCAACAAGGCCGGCTTCGCCATCGCCGCATTGTTCGTCGTGGTCTGGGGCGTAGCCATTGCCTACTGGAAGTTCGGGAAACTCGATAACCGGTGGACGCCCGCCAGCACGGCACCGGGGCCCGACCCCGAGCCGGCGGGCGAGAAGTGATCCAGGAGCCGGCCGGCGGCCCTGATCACATCCGTGCCCCGGCTGACTCCGGCGTTCCCTGACTGGTGGCGGCGGTACGCAGATGCGCCGGGACGGACGCCTATCCTGGGGCTGTGCGCCTAGTCTCCCTGCTGCCCTCGGCGACCGAGATCGTGTACGCGTTGGGCCTGGGCGCCGACCTGGTCGGGGTCACCTTCGAGTGCGACGAGCCCGCGGCGGCCCGGGCAGAGAAGACCATCGTGATCGGCGGCCGGGACACCACCGGGATGACGCCGGGCGAGATCGACAGTTATGTCCGCACGCAGATGGCCGCCGGCGCGGACCTGTACACCCTGCACGCCCGCGCCCTGGCGGACCTGGAACCTGACCTGATCCTGACGCAGGACCTGTGCCGGGTCTGCGCGCTGCCGTCTAGTCACGTCGAAGATGCGCTGGATTACCTAGGCTGCCAGGCGGACGTGCTGTCGCTGGATCCGCACTCACTCGCTGAGGTGCTCGACTCGATCCTCACGGTCGGACGGCGAGTCGGGGTCCCGGACCGCGCCGCCCGTCTGGTCGGCGACTTGCACGCCCGGCTTGCCCGTATCGCGGAGGCGGTGACAGGACAGCGCCGGCCCAGGGTGGCGGTGGTCGAGTGGGTGGATCCGCCGTTTACCGCCGGGCACTGGGTACCGGACCTTGTGACTGCGGCGGGCGGCCAGCCGGTCGCGGCCCGGCCCGGCGCCCCGTCCGTGCCGACAAACTGGGCCGCCATCGCCGCGGAGGCGCCGGAACTGGTCGTGGTCGCGCCGTGCGGGTATCACCTACCGGACGCGATCGGCCAGGCGCAGTCGGCGGCCCGGGCGCTGCCTGGCCTGCCGGTCTGGGCGATCGACGCCGACGGGATCGTGGTCCGGCCGGGTCCCCGCCTGGTGGAAGGCGTCGAGGCCATCGCCTCGATCCTGCACCCGGATGCCGTGCCCGCCGCGCCGCCTCGTGCCGTGCACCGGGTCACGACCTCCGGCTAGCCCCTCCGAGGCCTGCCAGGGCCGCGGCGCTTGACGCTGCGGCCCCGCGCCGGTACGGTGACGCCACCGCGGCCAGTGACCGCGGTGATGCAGTACCAGCGAAGTCCGGTGAGATCCCGGCGCTGTCCCGCAACGGTGGTCCCCCTCGGGGGCGAGCCCGGTCGCCTGTCCTGTGTCGACGAAATGGCCCTCGAAGGAAGGGCGGTTCGTAGGTGCTTCCCACGCCCCCGCGCCCCGCACGGGTCCGCGCGCCCGGCGGAGCGCCACGGTGAGCGGCGGTCAGCCAGAGCCAGCTCCCGGTCCAGCCGGTACCCATCCTGAGCACCCGGCATCAACGGTGGCCAGCACCGCGCGGGCCGGGACCGTGCCGGGCGCAGGCGGCCGTCAAAGGCCGGTGCCGGGCAGGTCACGCCAGCGTCTCCCGTTGCCGGCGGCGCTCCTCGGCTGCGGCGCGCTCCTGCTGGTCAGCATGATCTTGGGCGTGGCCGTGGGGTCTGTTCCGCTCAGCCCGGCGGCGGTCCTGCGCGTCATCGCCGATCACCTGGAGGGACACGCCCAGTACAGCGTCGCCGACGCCATCGTCTGGGACATCCGGCTTCCCCGGGTCCTGCTCGCCGCCGTCGTCGGCGCGACGCTGACCACGGCCGGGACTGTCGTCCAGGTCCTAGTCCGCAACGCCCTCGCCGACCCGTTCCTGCTCGGCGTCTCCTCCGGCGCCAGCGTGGGCGCGACCGCCGTGCTGCTGTTCGGGGCCTTCGCTTCGCTCGGCATCTGGGCCATCTCCGTCGGCAGCGTACTGGGGGCGCTCGGAGCGATGGCCGCCGTCTTCCTCGTCTCGCGCTCGGGGCGCGCCCTGTCGCCCACCCAGCTCATCTTGTGCGGCGTCGTCCTGTCGGCGCTGTTCGAGTCGGTGACCAGCTTCCTGATCTTCCGCGGCAACCCTCAGGCCACCCAGGCCGTGCTGTTCTGGCTGCTGGGTTCCTTCGGCCTGGCCACCTGGCCCCAGCTGCCCATCCCGGCGATCGCCCTGACCGTCGCCATCGGCTACCTGCTGACGCTCAGCCGCTCCCTGAACGCGCTGGCCATGGGTGCGGAGCCGGCGGCCGCGCTCGGCGTTGACGTGCAGGCGCTGCGGCGCAACCTGTTCATCGTCACCTCTTTGATGGCCGGGGTGGCCGTGGCCGTAAGCGGCGTCATCGGGTTCGTCGGCTTGGTCGTCCCACACATCGTGCGCCTGATGGTCGGATCCGACCACCGCCGGGTCTTGCCCGTCGGCGTGCTGTTCGGCGCGTCGTTCATGGTGCTCGGCGACCTGCTGGCCCGCGTTATCGTCGCGCCGCAGGAAATGCCCATCGGCGTCATCACCGCGTTCATCGGCGCCCCGGCCCTGATCATCCTGATCCGGCGCCGCCCCTACCTCTACGGGGCCACCGGATGAGTCTCCAACTGCAAGACCTGTCGGTCGACATCAGCGGCCGGCGGATCGTAACCGATGTCGGCTTCACGGTCCCCGACGGCGGCTTCGCCGGACTACTCGGGCCGAACGGAAGCGGGAAGTCGACGATCCTCAAGGCCATCTACCGGGTCCACCGCCCGTCGGCCGGACGGGTGCTCCTCGACGGCGCGGACCTGCTGTCGATGCGACCCAGGGAGGCCGCCCGGCGGATCGCGGTGGTGGCCCAGGAATTCACCCTCGAGTTCGACTTCACTGTGGCCGAGATGGTCATGATCGGCCGGACCCCGCACAAGCGGGCCTTTGACCGCGATGACGAGACCGACCGCACCATCGTGGACCAGGCCATCGCGCAGGCTGGCTGTGAGGAGCTTGCGCACCGCGGCTTTAATACGCTGTCCGGCGGCGAGAAGCAGCGGGTGCTGATTGCCCAGGCCATCGCCCAGGGCGCCGACCACCTGATCCTGGACGAGCCGACCAATCACCTCGACATCCGCTACCAGGTCGAGATCCTCGAACTTGTCTCGGCGCTCGGCGTCACGGTCCTGGCTGCGATCCACGACCTCAGCCTGGCCGCGCTGTTCTGCGACACCGTGCACCTGATCGCAGGCGGCAAGCTCATCGCGGGCGGCCCTCCCCAGTCAGTGATCACCGCCGACATCGTCGGCCGGGCCTACGGCACGGATGTCCTGGTCATCGAGCACCCCGAGACCGGTACCCCGCACCTCATCCCGCGCCGCGCCCGCAGCACCGATCCAGCCGCTCCAGGATCCGCGCATCCGCTCGTCCCGCCCGCCGGGACCACCACCTGAAAGGCACGTCAGTGCTCCTCTTCTCACCAGCCCGGCCGGGGCTTGCCCGCAACCGCACCATCCGGCTGGCCGCGCTCGCCGCGCCCCCGGTCATAGCCAGCGCTATCCTCGCGGGCTGCGCTAGCTCCGCGGCCCCGCCAGTCAGCGCCCCGGCCAGGGCGGCCGCCTACCCGGTCACGGTCACCAACTGCGGGACATCAGTCACCTACACCCAAGCGCCTCAGCGGGCCGTCTCCAACGACATCAACACCACCGAGGACATGCTCGCGCTCGGCCTGCAGTCCCGCATGGTCGGCACCTTCGGGGTCACCGGCGACGGTCCCGTCGGACAGCCCGTGCCGGCTCAGTACCTAGCCGGCTTCCACCGGGTACGCGACGTCTCCTCGGACTACTTCACCAAGGAAGAGCTGGTCGGGCTGCACCCCGACTTCTTGTTCGCCGGCTGGAACTACGGCCTGGAAACCGGCACCAGCCTCACGCCACAGGGTCTGGCCCAGTTCGGCATCAAGACCCTGGCCCTGACCGAATCCTGCGTCCACGTGCAGAAAGGCGCGACGACCGTCAGCATCGGCGACACCTACCAAGACCTGCGGAACCTGGGCGAGATCTTTAACGTCCGCGCCAAGGCCCAGCGGGTGATCAGCGCCATGCAGGCGCAGGTAGCGGCCGCACACAACAAGGTCGCCCGGCTCAAGCCGGTCACCGTGTTCGACTACGACAGCGGCGAGGCCGCGCCGTTCACCGGCCCCGGGCTCGCGATGCCGAACGCCCTCATCAGCCTCGCGGGCGGCACTAACATCTTCGCCAGCCTGAAGCAGAGCTGGACGTCGGTGTCCTGGGAGCAGGTCGTCAAGGCGGACCCGCAGTGCATCATCATCAACGACTACGGAACCCCGACGGTCGCGCAGAAGGAGAAGTTCCTGGAGACCAGCCCGATCACCAAGAACCTCACCGCGGTGAAGAACCGCTGCTTCCTCCCGCTCAGCTACGACGAGGTCACACCCAGCCCGCGCAACTCCCGGGCAGTGGCGGCCATCGCCCGCTGGCTGCACCCGGCAGCCTTCGGCCTGCCCGCCGACGGATCCTGACCCGAACCGGAAGTCGTCGGCTCCGCCGACCGTGGGGGTCAGCTAAAACAGAGGAGGGAGAACGTCACCCGCTATTCGGCGAGGCGAGCATATAGTTCGGGTCGGCGGTCGGCGTGAACATTGCTGATCGGGCTGATGGCCTTATCAAGGGCGTGATCGAGCCGGCACTCGGCGGCAATGATGGTGGGGCCGGCGGACGGGGTCGCGCAGGCGAGTGGCCATCCATCGGCGTCGACGATCACCGAGCCTCCGACCCATTCGACGCCGCGCTCTTCGCCTGTTCGGTCGCACGCCGCGATGAACATCCGGTTGACGGCTGCGTCGGCCTGGACCCGGACGATCTCTGCGGGCCGTTCGCCATCCGGGCGCGGGAACGCCGGCCAGTTGACCGGGGCGCACAGTAGCTGCGCGCCATCAAGGGCGGGCAGCCGGACCCACTCGGGGAACTCAAGGTCGTAGCAGATCATTACGGCGATCCGGCCGAACCGGGTCGGTATCACGGGAGGTGCCGCGCTCCCGGAGGAGAACCAGAGGCGCTCCTTGTCCCACAGGTGTGCCTTGCGGTAGACGCCGCGGAGGCCGCCGGGGTCCACCAGCGCGGCGCTGTTGAACAGCTCGCCGGCGGCTGTCGTTTCGCAGAAGCCGCCGACGATGACGACGCCATGGTCGGCGGCAAGCCGCGCCCACGACGTTACTGTTGCGCCGTCGGCCGCCTCCGCGCTGGCCTGGGCATCGGCTCGGCTGTCGAAGACATAGCCGCTGGAGACCAGTTCGGGCAGCACGATGACCGACGCGCCCTGCGCAGCGGCGTGCGATACGGCGTGGGCGACCAGCTCGCGGTTTGCCGCCGGGTTGCCCAGTGCGGGGGTGACCTGGCAGCAGGCCACGACGGTGGCGTTCACGGCTGCGATTTCCTCTTCTCGAGTTCTCGGTGCTGCGGCGCCGGGGCTGGCCGGTGCTCGCGCATCACGCCGTTGGTTCCGGGCGCGGTGACAGGTGTTCATGCACGGCGGCCCAGCGGTCACCGTCGCGCCGGAACACGACGGTCTCTCGCTCGCTGACGGCCTGTTCACCAGCGCGGGTGCGGATCACGGTCGTGACGTCGTGGCTGAAGACGGCGGCGTCACCGAGGTCCTGGACGAGGGGCTGCGTGGAGGTGCAGGACTGGACGCGGAAGTCATCCTGGCGTTCCCACTGCCTCCATAGCTGCTGGTATTCGTCCCGGGATGCCAGCCTGGCGGGGCTGGTGTGGAAGATGAAGGTCGCGTCGGGGGCGAAGCAGCCGAAGTACGCGGCGGTGTCGTGCCGTCCGAACGCCTGGACTAGGTCCCGCGCGGCGGCAAGGACCTCGTCGGTCGTGCTCATATCGCAGCCTTCCTCGCCGCGAGCGCGGACAGCAGTTCGTAGCCGACGTGGGCGGCGGCGATGCCGGTGATCTGGGCGTGGTCGTAAGCGGGCGCGACCTCTACGATGTCGGCGCCGATAAGGTTCAGCCGGGAGAATGACCGCAGCGTGGCCAGCAGTTCCCGGCTGGACAGGCCGCCCGCCTCCGGGGTGCCGGTGCCGGGCGCGTGTGCCGGGTCGAGTACGTCGATGTCCACCGAGACGTACACCGGCCGGTCGCCAACCCGCTGCCGTATGCGTTCCACCATGCCGTCCACGCCGATCTGGTCCACATCGGGTGCCGATATCACCTGGAAGCCCAGATCGGTGTCTTCGGTGAGGTCGCTGCCGGTGTACAGCGGGCCGCGGATCCCGGCGTGCAGGCACCCGGTCCGGTCCAGGAGGCCTTCCTCGGACGCGCGGCGGAACGGAGTGCCGTGGGTGTACGGGGCGCCGAAGTAGGTGTCCCAGGTGTCGAGGTGCGCGTCGAAGTGGACCACCGCCACCGGGCCGTGTACCGCCGACAGGGCCCGGAGCATCGGCAGCGCCACCGTGTGGTCGCCGCCCAGGGTCAGCACGAACCGCGCGCGTTCCAGCAGGGCCCGAGCTCCCCGCTCGATGGTGCTGATCGCATCGTCGATGCTGAACGGGTTGACCGCGAGATCCCCCGCGTCGGCTACCTGCTGGGCGGCGAACGGCGATACCTGCAGGGCCGGGTTGTAGGGGCGGAGCAGGCGGGATGATTCCCGGATGTGAGAGGGGCCGAAGCGGGCGCCGGGCCGGTAGCTGACCCCGCTGTCAAACGGCACGCCCAGCACGGCGACATCAGCCTGCGGCACCTCATCAATCCGCGGCAGGCGGGCGAAGGTGGCCTCCCCGGCGTAGCGGGGTACCACAGTGGCGTCCACCGGCCCGACGGTCCCGCCGTCGATGATCCGCGGAACAGGCTCGGTCATGTCATTCCACCTCTTAGTTTCTCGTCTTGCGTGCGCCAGGCCGGCCTGTGGCCTCAGTGTGTCACCGGCGGCCTGACCTGGAGTCGATGGTCTCGCTGCAGTCTCCTGGCCGAGGCAGCCGGGGCGCTGAGCGATCTGCCGTCCGGCCGCCCCGCGCCAGCTGCTGATCTGCGCCCCGGCCACGCGATAACGCGGGCTCGGGTGCCTGCCCGTCGGGATGGCCCTCCTCGAGGATGGCCGCTGCCCCCGCGACTACGTCGATCGCCTGCAGCTCCCGCTCGCTGGCGTCGATGGCGGACTGCTCGGCGCCCAGGTCGAGGGAACGTGACAGCAGCAGGTACACCAGGCCGGAGACTGCCAGGCCGACCAGCCAGGAGTAGTCCACGCCGTTGGTCAGGTGGGCCGGGAAGTAGCCGGTGTAGGACAAGCCGGCGATGGGCGGAAGCACCATGAACGGGATCTCGGCGGCGAAGCCGATGAAGTAGGCGGTCAGGCCACGCCAGGCCCAGGCGCCGTAGACCCCATCGGGGCGGAAGATGTCGGTGATCGCGTAGTGCCCGCGGCGGACGAAGAAGAAGTCCACCAGGTTCAGCGCGGTCCACGGCACCAGCAGGTACAGCATCAGCGTCAGCGAGTTGAGGACGGCGGACACGGCGCTGGTGCTTGAGGACAGGCTGGCCCCGATCACGTACCAGATGATGGCCAGCGCGATGACCGTCACGATGCGCAACGCCCGGCTGGTCTTGATCTTCTTGAACGAGTCGATACCGGTCAGCACGGTCAGCATTCCCCCGTAGGCGTTCATGCCCATGGTGGCGAGCAGCGCCGTCGCGGACAGGACCGCGGTGATCGAGCCGAGCGGCGCGACTACCTTGTCGCCGACGACCTGCAGGCCGACGAGGCCGTCGTTGATGCCGAGGCGGGTGGCGAGCCATGCGCCCAGTGCGATCAGCCAGATCGCCGAGGTTGAGGCGCCGAAGAACACGGCGGTGATGATCCCGCGGGCCGGCGTCTTGCGCGGCATATAACGGGAGTAGTCCGAGACGTACGGCGCGTACGTGATGTTGTAGGCGGCGGCCACCGAGAACTGGGCCATGAACGCCGCGAACAGGAAGCCGGAGTGATGGGGTGCGTGCCCGCCGGCGTGCCCGATGAGGATGGCGACCGAGATGATCGCGTAGCACGGGAAGGAGATGACCAGCAGGAACCGGAAGACCCGGTGTACCCAGTCGTAGCCGAAGATGGCCAGCAGCGCAGCGAGCACCGCGGTGCCGGCTGCCACCAGGTGGGCGTTCCAGCCGAATGCGCCGTGCAGCCCGGTGCTCATCAGCACCTGGTCGGCGACGTTGAAGGCCATGTAGGTGAACAGCACGGCGAACAGCGCGACGACGACGCCGCGGTAGCCCATCTGGGCCCGTGTCTGGATCATCTGCGGCAGCCCGAACACCGGGCCCTGGGTGGCGTGGAAGGCCATGAACAGCGTGCCGAACCAGATGCCCAGCGCGCCGGCCAGGATCGACCAGCCCAGCGACAGGCCTAGTGCGGGGCCGACGAAGCCGATCGGGATGGTGAAGTACTGGAAGTTGCCCAGGAACCACAGCATGGCCTGTTGCCAGGTCTTGCCGTGCCGCTCAGTGTCCGGGATCCAGTCGATCGAGTGCACCTCGATCTGGCCGAGCAGCCCGCGCTCTTGTTCTTCCTCGACCGTGGGTTCCCGGGACTGTGTGGCCATGGCTGCCTCCTGCTAGATGTGACCTGCCTCACGAGCTATACTCTCTAAGTGTTTCCTGCAAGTCAACCTTTGTTTCATAAATAATCCTGTAGTTTCATAATTGGCGGCGGGTCAGGGGCCCCACGCCACAGGATCGAGGAGGAGGACTCATGCCCAGCTCCAGCGGCGGGGACGGCATGCCGGACGCGGTTCCTGACAGCGCGCGTATCGGCGCGCAGCTGAAGGCGGCCAGGCTCGCCGCCCGGATGAGCATGGCCGAGGTGGCTGAGCAGGCCGGGCTGACCAAGGGCTTCGTGTCCAAGCTGGAGCGGGATCTCGCGAACGTCTCGGTGGCCTCGCTCATCCGGCTCTGCGACGCGCTGGGCGTCTCCGTGGGCTCCCTGTTCCAGGCGCCCAAGGGACAGGTGGTCCGCCGCGGAGCCCGCCCGCCGATCAACTTCGGCGGCAGCAAGATGACGGAGTACCTGGTCACGCCGTCCGGTGAGAAGCGCGTGCAGGCCATCCTCAGCGACATCGAGCCCGGCGGCGGGAGCGGGACGGAGCCCCACTCGCTGCCCGCCGACGTGGAGTTCGTCTTCGTCCTGGCCGGGCAGCTGCACGTCACCGTGGCGGGGGAGCAGATCATCCTCGAGCAAGGCGACGCCTTCACCTTCCCGGCCAACATAGAGCACACCTTCGAGGCCGCCCCCCAGGTAGACCGCACCCAGGTGCTCTGGATCATCTCGCCCGCCCTGCCCGACACCGGCCCTGACGGGCAGCAACCAGCTAGCCGGTCCCCGCGCCAGGGAACGGGATGACAATGGCGGCGGACACCGCGAAAACCAGGCCGGTCCCGGTTAGCCGTCGGCTCCGGTTAGCCGCCGGCTCGTGTCCCAGCACCGTTGAAGTTCCGGAACGGCCAGGGCGGATTTACGACGGCCAGTGGTTCCTGCCCGCGCCATGCAGGCAGGTCGCGATCAAAACGTCCGGATGGCGATCTCGGCGGGCGCGGCGAGCAGGTCCGCGATCTCCTGGTCAAGGCGGCTCAAGGTGATGGACGTACCGGCCATATCTAGAGATGTGCAGTACTCGCCGACGTAGTTTCGCCGGACATTGATCCCACGCTGCGCCAATTGCTCATGGGCGTACCCGTAGAGCAAGTACAACTCGCTGATGGGCGTGCCGCCGAGCCCGTTGATCATGAGTGCTACGTCGTCACCCCGGCCGAAGGGCAGATCGCTCACGACAGCCTCGAGCAGTTCATCGACGATTTCGTTAGCACTGGCCAGCTTCTCACGGCGGCGTCCGGGTTCGCCGTGAATGCCTACGCCCATTTCCATCTCGTCGTCCCCGAGTTCGAAGAGCGGGGAGCCCTTGGCCGGCGGTGTGCACGAGGTCAGCGCCATTCCCATCGTCCGGGTTACGGAATTGACCTTGTTGCCGATGCGCAGCAGCTCGTCGAGCCCAGCGCCCTGCTCGGACGCGGCCCCTACCGCCTTGATGACGAAGAAGTTCCCGGCCACGCCGCGCCGCCCGACCGTGTAGGTCGAATCCTTCACCGCGACGTCGTCATCGACGATCAGCGTGCCGATCGTGATCCCGTCAGCTTCTGCCATTTCCTGGCCCATCTCGAAGGCCATCCGGTCGCCGGTGTAGTTGTTGATGATGTGCAGCACGCCTTTAGGCGACGCGAGCAGCTTGCTCGTCTCCAGCACGTAGTCCATCGGTGGTGCCGCGAACACGTCGCCTGGGCACGCGGCGTCGAGCATTCCCTTGCCGACGATCATTACGTGGGCAGGCTCGTGGCCGGAGCCGGACCCCTGGATGATCGAGACCTTGTCGTCGCGAGGCGCGTCTGTCCGCATGATGAGGTTGTACTCGGGCACGTACCTGAGCGTCTCCGGGTTGGCTAGGGCGATGCCCTTAAGCATCTCGGCTACGAACTGCCGGGGGTCGTTGACGAACTTCTTCATGGCACTACCTCCAGGGTTCAGGATGGAGCGAGGCGCTTGGGCCACTGATCGGCGAGCGCCTCAAACATCAGGGCGACAGCGATGGCGCCCGCGTCCAGGGTGCCGATGCTCCGCTCGCCCGTGTAGCTAGCCCGCCCGCGCATGGCCTGCATGGGCCGTGTCGCCTCGGCGTGCTCCCGCGCGGTGGCCGCGGCCGCCCGCACTATCGCAGCGCTGTCGTGCCCCGCGCTGATCTGCTCCTCAATGGTGTCGACCGCGGGGACCAGCGCGTCCAGCAGCGTCTTGTCGCCCACATCTGACTTCCCGCGCGCCTTGATTCCCTCGATCGAGGCCCGCAGCATCGCGACGATCTGGGCGGGTTCCAGCTGGTCCGTGGACCCGGCAGTGGCACCCGCGCGCAGGAACGCTGTCCCCCAGATCGGACCCGAGGTGCCGCCGATGCGGCTGGTGATGACGATGGCGACCTTCTTCAGGAAGGTACCGATATCGGTGCGGTCGAAGTCGTCCCAGCCTTGCAGCACCAGCTCGAACCCGCGCGCCATCGAATAGCCGAAGTCGCCGTCTCCCACCACGGCGTCCAGGTCGCCGAAGTATTTCTCGTTGTCGACCGCCACCGTCGCGATGGTGCGGACGACCGCCTCGACGTCGGCGAGGTCTGCTGAGGGCATAAGTACTCCTTGGGCCGGGCGCGCTGGCGCGGCGGCGCGCGGTCGCGGGCTGCTGTCTGGCAGCAGGCTGGTGAGGTCCGCCAGGGTGATCCACGCACCCGGTGTCGCCCGACTGCGGTTGGCGAGGACCACCGAGCGCTCTCCGCCGGGGTCGCCCAGCGAGGAAACGACTAGGGCGGCCTCGCTGAAATCTTCGGCCGCGGTGAAGTCGTTGACGGTGATCATGCAGGTCGCGCCGGCGCCAGTGGCGGCCAGCAGGCCATTTCTTGAGTCCTCGACCACGACCACGCGATCGGCGGGCAGGGCGAGCGAGTCGAGAGCGAGCAGGTAGATATCGGGAGCCGGCTTCTTCCGCGAGACGATGTCACCGGCGAACACCTTGACCTCTCGTGCGTTCTCCGCCCCGACCGCCCGTTCGAGCGTCACCCGGACCGAGGGTTCGGCTGACGTCGACGCGACGGCCACCGGCCAGCCCGCGGCCAGCGCTTCGGCGACGATGCGGGCGATGCCGGGCCGGGGCGGGACCGCCCCGGCCGCTACCAGCTCGGCGTAAATGGCGGTCTTGCGGCGGTGCCAGGCGGCGATGACGTCCTGCTGACCGGCGGGGTCGTCCGGAAGGCCTGCGGCCGCTACGAACTCCGGAGTGAGCAGGCTGGCCATGCGCTCCTTGCCGCCGCCGATGCGGACCTTTTCCTGATAGTCCGCTACGCTCCAGCGGACCGGGAGGCCGAATTCGGCGAAAGTCTGGTTGAACGCGACCAGGTGGCCAAAGCGCTCGGTGTCGGCCAGCACTCCGTCGCAGTCAAGCACGAGTGCCTGAGCCGTCGGGCCCGTCACGCGCTCACCAGGCCCTGCCGATGCTGCCGAAGCGGCGCATGTGATCAGCGGCCATATCTTTGACGGCGGTCCGCACCGCGCTGAACAGCGACGGAGGATCCCACACGTCACGCTCCTCCGTGCTGCGCAGGAAGGCCAGATTCGCCTTCATGTACGTCACCTTGAGCGCGGTAGAAATATTCACCTTGGCGCAGCCGCGCGCGATCAGGTCGGTGAACTGAGCGTCCGTCATCCCCGTGCCGCCGTGCAGGGCAATGGGGATGGGTTGCGCGGCCACGATGTCGGAAACTCGCTGGGCGTCGAGATGAGGCTCGGCACGGTAGACGCCGTGCGCGTTGCCGATCGCCGGTGCGAAGACATCGATCCCTGTCGACCGGATGAAGTCGAGCGCCACCGGCAGCGACTGTCGGTTGGCTTCTTCATCGGAGCCGATGCCGTCCTCGACGCCGGTGATGGCCTCGATCTCCCCCTCGACATTCGCGCCGTAGGACCGCGCCTCGGACACGACCTCGACGGTCTGCCGCAGGTTCTCCTGCACCGGCAGCGTGGAGCCGTCGAACAGGACCGAGTTCCATCCCTTGCGCAGGCAACTGCTGATGAACGCGCGATCCGGGCAATGGTCTAGGTGCAGGCTGACCGGAACCTCGATTCCTGCCGTCAGCTCCTGCCACATGGCGAACAGCAGGTCGATGCCAATGGTCCGAACGGTCTTAACCGACGTCTGAACGATAAGGGGGGAGCGCTGCTCGACCGCCGCCGCGAGTACCGCCTCCAGGGTCAGGTCATTAACCACGTTGATCGCCGCGACACCGTAACGCTCGCTGAACGCCCGGCCGACGATTTGTTTCAACGGCACAACAGGCACTGGCCAGACCTCCGCACGGGAATAACCCGAACCTATGCGCCTCGGCCGCCGAAGGAATCGGTGGAAACACCCATCTTTGGGGAGGACTTCCCCTACCTGGCGGCCTCCCTGAGCCGGGCCCGGCTGGCCAGCGCGGCGAGCTCGGTGCGGTTGCGGGCACCGGTCTTCCGCAGCACGGCGCCAGCGTGCTTTTCAACCGTCTTGACCGAGAGAACCAGTTGCTCGGCGATGAGCTTGTCCGGCAGCCCCTGCTCCATCATGCTGCGCACCTGGCGTTCCCGGTCGGTCAGGACCGGCCCGGTCTCATCTTCCTGCAGGCCGCGATGCAGTTGCTGGAGCACGGGACCGGACAGGATCGCCTGGCCGCGGCCGGCCGCGGCTACCGCTCGCAGGAGCTCCGGGCCGTCCGCGCCCATGTCGACGCAGCCGCGCGCGCCTGCGCGCATGGCCCTAGCGACTAGCTTCTCGTCACCGATCTCGCACAGGCCCACCACGGCCATGCCCGGGTCGCGGCTGAGCAGGAGACCAGTCATGCCGCCGCCTGCTGGGCTGTATCGTCTCGCCGACGTGTCGTCGGCTGACAGGCCGAGGTCGGCGAGTACCACATCGGGCCGCAGGTCTTGACAGGCTTCCAGCGCCTGTTCCGCGGTCGCGACCTCCCCGATCACTTCGATTCCCGGCTCGTTGCCGGACAGCAATCGCACGATTCCGGCCCGCAGCAGGGGCCGGGCCGCCGCGACGAGGATGCGCAGCCGCGGGTCGGCCTGCTCGTCGTGCCGCCGGTAGGGGAAACGGGCACGGATCCGCGTGCCCCAGCCGACCAGCGAGTCGACGTCGACCGTCGCACCGAGAACACGCGCCCGCTCGCTGATGGCGCGCAGCCCGAAGCGATCGCCTTGCCACTCGGCCTTCGGATCAAAGCCCTGGCCGTCGTCTTGAACCAGCAGGGTCACCGCCGCCTGCTCGTACATCAGGCCAAGCCGGACCGAACGCGCCTGAGCGTGCCGGACGATGTTGGTGAGCGCCTCGCGCGCGACCCCCAGCACCTCCTGCGACAGGCGCTCCTCCAACGCCGGCGGCGTCCCGGCTGACACGTACCTGACCTCGAGTCCGCCGATGCTCTGCGCCCAGGCTGCCTCCGAGCGGAGAGCGGTGTCGAGCGTCTGCCCGTTCAGCGGCGATGAGGCCAGGCCGAGCAGGGTAAGCCTCGCCTCGGCCAGCGCGTCCCTGGCGGCTGTGCTGGCCTGCCGGAGCTGGGCCGCCACGGCCTTGATCCCGTCGTCTGCCGCGTCACCACGGGCCGCCGCCTGCTGGGCGGCAGCGGCAAGATCCCGTTCGGCACTGTCGAGGTAAACCCGTATGCTCACCAGCCGCTGCGCGAGGCTGTCGTGGACCTCCCCGAGCAGTCGGTCGCGTTCGGTTGTCGCGGCCTCCGCCCTGGCTCGCTCCTCAGACACCTCGTGCATGCGGGCAGTGGCCAGCGCGATCGCCGCATGCCTGGCGAACAGCTCAAGCAGCTCGGCATCATCAGGTCCGAAGACTCGTCGTTCGTCCCTGCTGAAGACGATGCACGCGCCGATGACGTGCCCGCGCCATTCCAGCGGCACGCCAATGACGCCACGCAGAGTAGCGCGCTCCTGCGCGGCCACATGGCCGCCGGGGACTTCGTCGTAGCGGGCAAACCAGACGGGAGCGCGGTGCGCCACCACGGCTCCGGTCATTCCCTCGGTGAGCGGAAAGACACGGCCGGACTGACATGCCACACCGATGTCAGCCTCCTTGCGGTATGTGCCGGCGGCCTCATCGACGCTGCAGATCGAACCTGCGTGGCAGCCGAGCAATTCCGTACAGCGCCGCAAGATTCGTTCCAGCAGGGGGCGCAGTGAGAACTCACCGGCCAGGTCCTCCGCCACCGCGATCAGGCCGGCCGCCCGTGCGGCGACGCCTTGCTGGCTCTGCGGTAGCCCAGTAGGAGCGCGGTCGGTGGACACGTGCCCTCCGAATCTGCAACAGCGCTGTCGCACCGCCGAGCGGTTCGCTTAGTGGGTCGATCTGAGCATCGCCCGTCAAGCGATAAGACGTCAAGACGCCAGGAGCACCGACCGAACGCCTGCCATCCGTGGTCATTTGACTGATGCCCCGGTACGAGACCGGGCACAGACTGTCTGGACTACCACCGGCTCCTGGGCGCGGGCATGAGGTGGCGGCAGGTCCTAATCACAAAGGAGAGCCATGAAGATCAGCGGATCGGTTGCCCTGGTCACCGGGGCCAACCGCGGCCTCGGCAAAGCGTATACGCGGGAGCTAGTCGCGCGGGGCGCGGGCAAGGTCTACGGCGCCGCGCGGAATCCTGCCGCCGTCACCGAGCCCGGCGTCACACCCATCGCCCTGGATATCACCGACCCGGACGGTGTCGCCCGGGCCGCAGCGCAGTGCGCGGACCTCACCCTGCTGGTGAACAACGCGGGGGTGCTGAAGTACAGCACGTTCACTGGCGCGCCGAGCCTGGATGCCGCCCGGGCCGAGATGGAGACCAACTACTTCGGCACGCTGAGCATGTGCCGTGCCTTCGCGCGGGTGCTGGCGGGCAACGGCGGCGGCGCGATCGTCAACATGCTCTCGGTCACCAGCTTCTACACCAATCCGTTCGACGCCTCCTATGGCGCGTCGAAAGCCGCTGCCTGGTCGCTAACCAACGGCGTCCGCCTCGAACTGCACCACCAGCACACCCTCGTGGTCGCCGTGCACGCCAGCTTCATCGACACCGACATGGCCGCCTTGACCGACGCGCCCAAGGACACCCCCGAGTCGGTCGTCCGGCAGGCCCTCGACGCCGTCGAAGCCGGCCAGATCGAGGTGCTCGCCGACGAGCGGACCCGGACCGTCAAGGCGGAACTGTCACGCGATCACGAGCTGATCTACCCGCCCATCCAGAAGTTCTGGGACGACGCAGTGAGCGGCACCGGTTAGCGCGGGTACGTGCGGACCGCCACGCGCCCGTGACCAACTCTCATGAGGAACTACTACACAGGAGATGGATCCGAGTGCGGCAACGCGGTCTCTACGTCCCTATATCGCCGGGCGCGCCATCGCCTGAGGCCACCGGCACGGCACCTGCCGGATTGCTGGCCGGCGTGAGTACTCTGCCGAGCGTCTCGAAGCTGGCTATGGCCGGACTCGCCTGGTGCTGTCTAGAACGGGGTCGGGATGTGCCGCAGGGGGAGGTCCGGTTCGGTGTAGCCGCGGGGCGGCTGCCGTTTGGGCAGGGTGATGTCCGGGGGGGCGGGCGGCTTGTAGGGGACCTGGCTGAGCAGGTGGCTGATGA
>JBAUAY010001096.1:0-12206 GCA_049676235.1 Streptosporangiaceae bacterium | reverse complement strand
CACGCCCGACATCGCATACCGGCAGCTGGCGGCCGTCGACGCCGCTGGCCGCTCGGCCAGCTACTCCGGCGGTCTGGCGCTGCCCGAGGCGACGGACGTCTGCGCCGCGGGTGCCGCCGCCGCAGGCAACCTGCTGGCCGACCGAGGCGTGCCCGAGGCGATGCTCGCCGCCTTCCAGGACCGGCCCGGCGACAGCGTCGGCGACCGGCTTATCGCCGCCATTCGGGCCGGCCTGGCCGCGGGCGGCGAGGTCTCCCCCGTGCGGTCGGCCGGGATGGTCATCGCCGAGTCGGTACCATGGCCGGTCACCGACCTCCGGGTCGACTGGCATGACGATCCGGTGGGGCAGCTCGCCGGGCTCTGGCAGATCTGGCAGCCCCAGGCGGAGTCCTACGTCCAGCGCGCACTGCGCCCGTCCGAGATGGCCGGCTGATGCGAGAGCCCCGGCCGTCGGTTTGATGCGACGGCTTACTCGCTTTTACTCCGCAGTC
Source organism: Streptosporangiaceae bacterium (assembly GCA_049676235.1). GTDB lineage: Bacteria > Actinomycetota > Actinomycetes > Streptosporangiales > Streptosporangiaceae > Palsa-504. The sequence goes on along the minus strand of JBAUAY010001096.1, from coordinate 11,715 downwards.
GCGCGGTCGGGATCTACCCGGTCGAGACGGCCAAGCCCAGCCGACGCGGGCCAATTTTGTCTTGGCCTGGTGCTACCGACGCCGCTGAGCCCGGAAGAAGCTGCCTCGTCCTGATAAATGACGAGAGCGTCGGGGAGCCATACCAACGCCGCGAGGCCGCCGGCCTCGGCTGGGTTCAATCGGACCTTGATGCCGTGCCGTGCAGCGAGCCGACCGACCACGAACAAGCCCATACTCTTCGAGACAGCGACATCCGTAGCCGGCGGGTTTTCCAGCCGCCAGTTCGCCTGCGCCATCTCCTGGGCGCTCATGCCGAAACCCTGGTCGATGATGTCCACCAGGACGCCGCCGCTCGCTAGCTGTCGACCGGAGATAACGATTGACGTGTCCGCCGGAGACAACGACGCCGCGTTCTCGGTCAACTCGGCGAGCAGGTGCACCACGTCGTTGACGGCAGGTCCGCGCACCGCGATACCCGGCTGTGCCCTGAGTGAGACGCGCCCGTACTCCTCGATTTCAGAGACCGCGGCCTTGATCACATTCACCAGCTCCACCGGCCTGTCCGAATAATCGGGCAGTTCGTGACCGGCCAGAACGAGCAAGTTATGCGAGTAGCGGCGCATACGGATTGTTAGGTGGTCCAACTTAAATAGTCTGGCCAGACGATCGGCGTGCTGTTCCCCCTGCTCAAGCTCATCTATGAGCCGGATCTGACGTTCCACCAGGGACTGGCTGCGGCGGGACAGGTTAACCAGTATCGCGTTGAGCTTCCCGCGGATTGCGGCCTGGTCGGCGGCCATCCGCAACGCCTCCCTGTGTATCTGGTCGAAGGCGCGCGCGACGTCGCCTATCTCGTCCGAGGAGTCCACGTCGATGGGTTTTACATCCAGCGGTACACCCTCGCCGCCGCTGTCGTTGATAAGGCGTACCGCGTCGGGCAGCTGCGCGCCAGCCACCTCAAGGGCGCCGGACCGCAGTCTGTGCAACGGCCCCAGCATGGACTTAGCCACGATGGTCATGGACACCAGCGCCAGCGCCAGAATGATGATCACTATGACGCCCGCTACCAGTGCCGACGTGATGGCCCCGTTGTGTACTGAGCTGATTTGCGAATGGATTGCCCTGCTCTGCAGGGAGGAAACAATGTGGCTGGCGCTCAACGTGAGGATGGAGGCAGCGACGGCCGGGATGATTATCAGCAAGGACAAGCGCAACCCGACAGGCCAGTTCTTCAGCGCGCCGCTCGTGTCCTTAAGATTGCCCGCCGACCAGGTTGCCTGGCGCCGGTGGCCACCGGCAGACGAACCGGTGCTCTCCGGCTGCCAGCTCCGGTCGGTACCATGCGCAGCGGCGGCTATCCCGATAGCGGCAGGCCCCCGGGTGGGTGCTGTGGCTCTGGTGTCGCGAGGCGCTTCGACGATTGGTCGCCGAGTCTCATACGCTCTGCCGTCAGCCTGCCCGTGCGCGCTCTCGTTCGGGCCCCTCCGCAGGTCCACCACCATGAGCACGGCGACCACGACCACCAATGCCACGAAGAGAATTTCAGCTACCATGCCACTCACATCTCGCCGACAACTAGAATCGCGCGCATGATGTCGTGCATGGTGCCATTCCGGCCCTGGAAGGTCCCATACTGATCAAACCGCTCAGGCCTGCTGACCGGCCGGAAGCGATCCGGCGGCGGAACCAACATGGAACCCCCCTCGTGATAGCCCATCCTGCGCACCGCGGCACGGTTGAGTCGCTGCAACTCTAATCGCTAGCCAGCTGATATGTCCCATGTAAGGGAAAGCTGGCATTGCCGCACCGCGGAGCGGTGCCACGCCGGGCGGGCTTGCCTCGGTGGTGGCGACCAGCTTCCTGCCGGGTCCTCGACCCGGGGAGCGGAAAAGCTGGCCGAGCCACCTGGCGAGACGTAGCTATCGAAGTCGGAGCTCAGCTGATGGCCAGGGAGCTGGGATGAGCTGGGATGAGATGGCGGCCGAGTCCCGGTCCCAGCCGCTGACGGCACCGTTCCAGGAGCAAATTTCTGCTCGGACGAACTGGTAATCAGATTGAGGAAACCGCTACAGTCGCACGGTATGCCCGCGAGCGGGCAATGATGGCATCGAACGAGCACACCGATGAGTCGGCGGAGGATCTGTGGAGAGGGATACGGTCGGCCCAGCCGGTAGCTTGCCGGTTCAAGCCGTGGACACGGCGGCGGCCAGCGAAGAACGGACGAAGCTCCGGCGGAGCGTGGGACGCTTGGACACCGCGTTCCTCATGCTCGCCGCGATCATCGTTCTCGACACGCTCGGCGCGGTGTCAAGCTACGGCGCTCAGGCGTTTACCTGGCTCATCGTCATGGTGATCTTCTTCCTGGTTCCCTATGGCCTGCTCACCGCAGAACTCGGCAGTGCCTTTCCTGTGGAAGGCGGCCCCTACGTCTGGGTAAAGCTTGCCTTCGGCCGGGTCTCGGCAGCTGTGGTTTCCGTCATGTACTGGGTCGATAACCCCATCTGGCTGGCCGGGACCTTGGCGATCACGGCTATGGCCACCTTCAGCACATTCTTCGTGAACCTCTCGCTGGCTTGGGAGTACGTCTTCGGCCTCCTCTTCGTCTGGGCCGGCATCGCGTCGGTGATCATGGCGCTGAAGTTCGGCAAATGGGTAGCGACCATCGGCGCCGTTGTCCGCGTGGTGCTCATGGCTTTCTTCACGCTCACCGTGCTCATCTATGCCGGTGAGCACGGCGTACACGGTTTCGGGGCCGGGGCGTTCAAGCCCAGCTGGGTCATCTTCCTGGCGGCGGCGCCCATCCTGATTTTCGACCTCGAGGGCTTTGAGCTGCCCAGCGCCGCGTCTGAGGAACTGATCAACCCGCGCCGGGACGTCCCCTTCGCCGTGCTGCGCTCGGGGATCGGCACGGTGCTGTTCTACGGCCTGCCCATCTTGGCGATCCTGCTCGTGCTCCCGGCATCCAGGCTGTCCAACGTGGACGGATTCGTCGACGCGCTGCAGCAGGTTTTCGTGGTCTACGGGGGCCACCTGACAAGCTCGGGCGCGGTGCTCACCGGCGCCGGGAAGATTCTCGCCGATATCGCGGCGCTCGGGGTGATCTTCGGCCTGCTTTCCTCGGGCGTGGTCTGGCTGATCGGATCCGACCGCGCGCAGGCGGTCGCGGGGTTCGACGGCGCCGCGCCGAGGTTCCTCGGATACTTCTCCAAGCGCTTCGGGACGCCGATCGCGGTGAACCTGCTCTCGGGCGCGGTGTCGACCGTAGTCCTGATCCTTGCGCTGACGCTGACCAGCGGCAATGCGGCTAAGTACTTCAGCGTCACCCTGGGGCTTGTCATCTCCATGGTGACGATCACCTACGTGCTGATCTTCCCGTCGGTGATCAAGCTCAGGTACAAGTATCCCGACATTCCGCGTCCGTACCGGATACCGGGGGGAATGGTCGGGCTGTGGGTGGTCGGGATCTTGACCACGGCCTGGGCGCTGTTCACCACCATTGCGATCATCTACCCGGGCATCGGCACGGCGCATCCTGATGACTCACTGCCGAGCGGGTTCGCCGGACAGCGCCTTGAGTACACGCTGTCTCAGGTGATACCACTCATCGTGATGGTGCTCATCGGCCTGCTGTTCTACGCTCTCGGCAGGCCTACCCGACTGCAAGCGGCGCAGGCCGAAGCCGCCCAGGCCGAAGCCGGGCAGCCGGAAGTCCCGGAGCCGGAAGCCCCGGAGGCGGAGGTCTCGCAGGAGTAACCGGGGGCGGAAGGGATCAAGCGTCCCACACGACCGGCAGCCGCTTGGCCGCCCGTACCGCCCAGCCGTGCACGATCGTTTCCTGGTCCGGATCCGGTCGCAGGTTCGGCAGCCGGGCGAACATCTCCTCGATCATGACTCGTTCCAGCTGGCGCGCGACGAAGTGGCCGAGGCAGAAATGCAGCCCGTAACCGAAGGCCGCATGGTTCTGCCTCGGGCGGTCCAGGTCAAAGGTGTCAGGATCGACGTACCGGGCCTCGTCGCGATTGGCTGAGGCCAGGACCATGGCCACCTCGGTCCCGGCAGGGAAGCGGATGTCCCCGAGGGTTACCTCGGCGGTAGTGAGCTTCTCGGTCATACCGAAGGGGGCCAGCCATCTCAGGCCCTCTTCCACCGCCGCCGCAGACCAGGCCTGCGGGTCGGTGGCAATCCGTATCGCCTGGTCGGGGCGGGTAAACAGGCCGTGAAGTGAATTCGCGGCGCCGTGGGCGGGTTCCTGGAATCCGCCCACGATCATAACGCCGACATCTCCGATGATCTCCTCGATGCTGCGGGTGGCTCCCTCCGGCCTGCCATCGTGGATCAGGTGAGAAAGGGTGGAGCCGTCCGGTCGCGCAGCGAGCCGGTCAAGCCGCGTCTGCAAGTAGGCCGCGACCTCTGCCTTGATGGCCCGGCCGTGCTGCGCGACTTCGGCGCTCCGGCCGAAATCGACCAGGTAGGCCGCGAATCCGCGGAACCAGCGGATCAGGATCTCGTCGCGCACGTCGGTGAATCCGAGCACATCGCCGATGGCTCGCATGCTGATGCGCTCCAGGATCTCGGTGTTCGCGTCGGCCTGGCCGCGGTCGCGGATGGCGTCGATGTACCTGGCGGCAGTGGCACGGAGCTGCTCACGGTATCCGCTGACGGCCCGGGGGCGGAAACAGGCGCTCAGCGGAGCCCGATGAGCCAGGTGCTCGGCGCCGCTGAGGCTCATCACATTCGGGTTGCCGTAGACCGCGTGAAAGACCTCGCTGGTGGGCCCGAAGACCTCGTCGTTCCTCCCGGCCTCATCACACAGATCCCAGGTGGTGATCCAGACGCGTCCCGTTTCCGGCACGTAGGCGATCGGGCGGTGACGGCGCATCCATGCGTAGGTCGGATATGGGTTGTCCTCCAGAACGTCCAAGGCGACGTCATGGACGACGCTGAGGGCCGGCGCAGCCGCACTTCCCGCCACGCCAGGCCTCAGAACTCAAACGCCGGCGGCCGCCGGCCGCCGGGTCCGGCGTGCTCCCATCCGCCGGAGGCACCAGGCAAGAACTCCGGACGAGGCTTGTGCATAACTTGCTCCGGTGGTTTCGCCAGGTGAATCGCCCTTTGAGCATTCGGGAAGGGATGGTACCACCGCGTTGATCACGATGCGCTAGGCCAGGCTGCCCAGAGCCGTGTACTCGCGCCGATAGTTCCTGTCCCGCGCTGGCGGACCTGGTGCGTCAAGTTCCTCCGCATAACGCCGGCCTGCCCACACGGCGCCAGCAATCGTGGTCGGAGCCCAGGCGTCCCCTACGCACGTTACCGACCGGACGGCACACGCCGACCACTCGTCCTTTCGCTGCTCCAGTGCCAGGTAGAGGCCGTCGCAGGGAAGCCTGGCGGTCACCAGCACCACGGCGTCGGCGGCCACGCTGGTCTCTGAGCCGGTGAACGCGCAAGCCGTCCGCGCTTCGCCGGAGCCGATGGCGACGAGTACCCGGCTGGTGTCCACGATGATTCCCGCCTCGCGTACCCGCCGCTGGATGTCACCGATCTCCAGGGTGTGAGCCGTCCACGAGGACACTAGCGGGGCAGGGGTAACCAGTCTGACCTCATGTCCAAGCCCGGCGAGCAACTCAGCGAGTACCCCGCCGAGATAGTAGTGATCATCGTCGAACAACAAGACCCGCTGCGGTTCGACACCGGGCCGGCCAAGCGGATGCTTGCCCGTGAGCAGGTCGTCGGGTGTCAGGACCCTGGCATCACCAGCGACCGGAATTGCGCTGGTGTGCCATCGCCCGATGCCGTCGCCGCGCCAGCGCGCGCCGGTAGCTACCAGGATGTCCGTGAATCCGTGGCCGAGGGCATCATCCGGCGTGATCTCCTCGCCTCGGCCGATGATCACGTTGTGGTAGCGCCTGTCGATCTGCCCGGTCCGGTATTCGGCGACCCGGCGCCAGGTGGCCAGGCCGGGCAGGCCTGCCTCCCGGAGAACCCTCCCGCCAAGCTCGCGGCTGGCCTCGGCCAGCATTACGGGGTAACCCCGCTGGCCAAGCGCGTGGGCAGCTTCCAGACCCGCCGGGCCGGCCCCGATAATCAGGACGCTGGCGTCGGATTCTCGCGGCCTGATCCGCTCCGGATGCCAGCCCCGGCGCCACTCCTCGCCCATGGTCGGGTTCTGCGTGCAACGAATGGGCGACATGGTCATGTCGCCAGAGATACAAATGTTGCAGCCGATGCACTCACGAATATCGTCGAGGTTCCCGGCCTGGATCTTGGCAGGCAGGAACGGGTCCGCAATCGACGGCCTGGCCGCGCCGATCATGTCGAGGATGCCGGCGCGTACCTGGCGCACCATGGTGTCCGGCGACGTGAAGCGACCCACCCCCACTACCGGCTTCGCCGACAGCTGCTTCAGACCGGCGATCAGCGGTTCGCGTTCGGCCTCGGCCGCGAAGCGCGATGTCGCCGAGTCCAGCTCCCAGCTGCCGAGCACCAGATCCCAGACATCAGGCAGATGGTCGAGCAGCGAAATGACCTCGGCTGCCTCAGCCGGCGTGATTCCGGCGGCGCCGACTCCTTCATCGACGGTGAGGCGACACGCGACGGCGGCCCGGCCCGCGCATTCCTCGCGCGTGTCTTCCAGGACCTCGGCCAGCAGCCGCGCCCGGTTGGCGACAGAGCCACCATAGGAGTCGGTGCGCTGGTTGTACCGGCGGGACAGGAAGTGATGCAGGATGCTCAGGTTGTGCCCGCTATAGACATATATGAGGTCGTATCCCGCGGCCAGAGCACGGCGGACCGCCTGACGATGCCAGCGCCGCAGATCGGCGATGTCTGAGGCCGACATCATGCGGGCCTGAACCGGGTCGTTTGTCCAGGTCACCACGGGGAGATGGGCCGGTCCCAACGGCGGTTCCCGGCTCGACAGGTTCGGCGCGTTCATCCCGTTGTGTGCGAGCTCGATGCCGGCCAGGGCGCCGCCAGCGTGAATCGAGTCGGCGATCCTAGCCAGCGCGGGCAGATCGCCCTCGTCCCACAAGCGCAGCTCGATATAGGGCGTGATGTCCGAACTCGGATGTATCTCGACTTGCTCGGTGCAGACGACCGCCCAGCCGCCCTCGGCCTTGACGCGACGCATGGCCGCTTGCGCGGTGGGATCCCGGTAGCCCATGCCGTTGCAGTGCGGCACCTGGAAGAACCGGTTCTTGGCACGAACAGGTCCTAGCTGCACCGGTTCGAACAGGATGTCGTACCGGGAATCGCGCGCGGCAACCCCGGCTGCCTGGGTCGAATTAATCACGGGGGGACTCCTGCCCTGCTTGGCTCTTAGTCCTCAGCGCACACCAACCGGTCGGGTCGGCAGTCCCGAGCCCGGCTATCGCCGACCTGGCTAGTGTTCCCGGCTTTCGCTCTCCCGCGCGAGATGGAAGAACGGGGACCGTAGCACGAAGCGCGCAACCAGCATGAGGACGACACCGACCGCCACGACTCCGACCAACGACCAGATCTGCTGAGGCGGGGCGCTCATGAGCGACTTCACCAGGATCCAGGTGAGGAATGCGGCGGCGCAGAGCGGGAGCACGCCGAGAATCACCGCGTCCAGGACGTTGCTGAAGATGCGGCGCCGGTAGTAGGTGATGGCGGCGAGTGCGGTGAGGACGTAGAAGGCGGCGTAGAGCAAGCCGGTCAAGGCGATCACGTCGTCGAAGGCGGTGGCCAGCGAGGTGGCCAGCAGGTACGCCCAGGTGAGGCCGAGGAGGATCAGGCCGACCGTCAGGCTGGCCGAGACGGGGGTGGAGAATCGCCGGCTCACGTTACCGAGGAACGGTGGTAGCACCCGGTGGTTGGCCATCCCGTAGATGACCCGGGCGCCGAGCACGATACCGGTGCCGGTGGTGGCGATCACCGAGAGCGCCAGGCCGAACGCCATGACCTTGGCCCAGCCGTTGCCTCCCAGCGACTGGGCGATATAGACCAGGGCGGAGGTCGAGTTGGCCTGCAGCTTGGCCGGCGACACCACACCCTGCAAGCCGACCTGCGACAACGTGTAGATGATGGCCAGGAAGGCAACCGCCATCATGGCCGCCTTGCCGGGGTTGGTGCGGCGGTGCTTGACCTCCTCGTTGACGTAAATGGTGCCGTCCCAGCCGGTATAGGAGAACATCGCGATCAGGAATCCGGCCGCGAGGCTGCCCTTGCCGTTTATCCCGCTGACGCTAAACCAGCCGCTGGAGATGGGGAAGGTACCGTGCCGGTGACTGATGACCGCGATCAGACCGACGATCGCGAAGCCGATAAGGATCCCGTACTCGACAATCCCCATGCCAACCTGAGTCCGGGCGGTGATGCGGATGCCGACGATCGCGATCACGAGCATGACGACAACCACAACAGTGTCGATCACCAGGTTCGGCGCGATGGCGGTGGAAGTCGATCCAAAGACGGCGAGCACCGACGGCCCGAGGACCACGGTCGTGCTGACTGTCCCGATGATGCCGCCCATGATCATCAGCCAGCCGGTCAGGAAACCGAGGTACGGGCTGATCGCGCGGCCGACCCACTCGAAGGACGCGCCGCAGTTGGCGTTCCACAGATTCAGGCGGCGGTAGCAGTTGGCGATGATGATCATCGGAAGCGCCGTGAGGATGATGACGGGAAGGCCGGCATAGGCGGTGGCTGCGGCGAGGGCGGCCAACGTCAGCCCGACAGATGCGGCCGGCGCCGACGTGGCCATCCCGATGACAGTGTCTTGCGCCACCCCGATTGCATTAGGCTCCAGCCTCGCCTCGGGGACCGACCCGGCTCCCGTGATACTAGGCGCGGATTCAACCGTCATCTGATTCTCCTATCCTGCTGCCCAGGTGCTTGAGTGATCGCGAGCAGCAGACAGTTTCGTTCAGCGCTGAGGAATGCGCGCACGCTCCGCCCCCACCGGACCCGGCTCTGCCGCTGAAACGTCCCGAAGCAGGCTAGGCGCAAGATGGCTACCTGCGAGATAGTAGCGGTCAATTCCGGCATCAGGCGACAAGAGGCGGAAAATTCCCGGTTCTGGCATCACTCGGTCAGCGAGGTGACGCGAGTACCGGCCGATCAATCGCATAGGCGTCAGGCGTCAGTGATGTTCGCCAGGCTCTGCTGGATGGTCTGGATGAGCGGGTCCCCGTACGGCAGTACGCGCTCGCAGCGCGCGGCAGTATCGCGCAGCAGGGTCACCGCGTCGCCGACCCGTCCTACGGCGTAGTAGAGGTGCGCGAGGTTGGCCAGGCGGGCCAGCGTGTCCGCGTGGTCCGGGCCCAGGATCCGCTCAGAATCTGTGCAGCACTGCTCGGAGAGCTGCATCGCGGCCGGCATCCGGCCGGCCGCCTGATAGGCAGAGGCGAGGTGCGCGGTGGTGGCCAGCGTATCCGGATGGCCGCGCCCGAGCACCTTCTCGCGGTCGGACAGTGCCCGCTTATAGTGCGAGATTGCCTCCTTGAGCTTGCCTTCGATCAGGCAAGCCGCGGCGAGGCGGTCTCGGGTGGCCATGGTCTCCTCGTCACGCGGACCCTGCAGGCGCTCGCGGTCGGTCAGGTTCCGGCTCAGCAGCCGGGTGGCCGCCGCGACATCCCCCGTGGCCTGGTAGGCGCCGGCGAGTTCGTCCCTCGCGCTCAACGTGTCCGGATGACCGGGACCGCGGAATTGCTCGCATTCGCTGACTGCCCGGAGCAAGACGGTCACCGCGTCTCCGGGTTCGTCGGCCATGATGAGAGCCTTGGCCAGGCTGACGCGGGCCGCTATGACGGCGGGATGCCCCGGCGCGAGCTCGCGGCCGCGCTCGGCCAGCACCCGCTGGTACCAGTGCACGGCCTCCCCTGCGTACCCGGCGGCCAGGTAGGCGGCGGCCAGGTGAGCGGCCACCACGAGAGCGTCCGGGTGACCGGGCATCAGCTTGGTGTCGCAGCGGGTGGCCAGGTCCCGCCAGTACTCCACGGCCGGTCCGGCCAGGCGGGCGTCATCGAGGCTCCGGCCGGCCCGCAGCAGCACCGGATGGCACCCGTCGGCCCACAGCACGTCGGGAGCCGAGTTCTGCAGGCTGGCCGCATTCACTCGCAGGCTGTCGGCCACCCACGGCTGCGGCTCGTCGGCGGGCCAGGCTTCAAGCAGGGCGCTGGCCGCCGCCCGCGCCGCGGGGCTCTGTACGTTACCCGGCGCCGCCAGTCTGATCGCCGCCTGGAGCACCGAGTTCATGAGGATCGTAGGCGGCGCAACGGTCCGGTTGACGTTGATCAACCCGGCCCGCTCGATGGCCAGCAGCGCGTCCCAGACCGGCTTCGGGTCGACCCCCGAAGAGAACGAGGTCACGGCTCCGCCCAGGTACGCGGCCACCGACGGGGTGCCGAAGATGGCGCCGGGAATCCCGTGACCATCGAGCAGCGCCAGGAGCACCAGCATGAGCCGGACCGACGCGCCAGGCAGCAGCGATTCGGCCTGCCCCAAGGACAGCGTCCAGGTGACCGCGGCGGCCGAGGGCACCTCGCCCGCCGCCACCCCAATCTGCTGCCGCCTGCGGGCGAAGTAGTCCCGGTAGTCCCGGCAGGCCAAGGTGGAATTCGCGACCACCGAGGCAGCCTGGGCGAGCGCCAGCGGCTCGCGGCCGAGCGCCTCGATCAGATCGATGGCGCCCTGGCGCTGGACCGGGTTCATGCTGAGCCGCTCGGTCAGGCAGTTGAGGGCCTCGCGAACGCTGAAGAACCCGACTGGGATAACCTGCGTCCCGCGCCGTCCCGAGGCGACCGAGGAGTGCATGCTCGTGACCAGGACCCGCCCGGCCGGCCCTTCTGGCCAGAGCCCGTCGAGATCCGACGTTTCCTGCAGGTCGTCGAGTACGACCAGCCAGGGCTGGTCGGTCGCGCTCAGCCAGGACAGGAGGCGCGCAGCGACCGATTCGGCCGTGCCGGCGGGCTGGATGCCGAACGCCGCCGCGGAGGCCTGCACGTACCCGGAGAGCACGGATGCCCGGTCGGTAGCGGAGATCCAGATCAGCGCGTCGATGCCGGCGGATCGCCACAGCGACTCCGCGATGATCACGGCGATCTGGGTCTTGCCGCAGGCGCCCAGCCAGTTCGACGGGCCCTCGGCGAAGGCCGAACCCGGCACCAACGCCAGAGTGGCGCCCGGGACAAGCGCGTCCACGATGCCACGAGCGGTATCGGGCCGGTCGGTGTATCCCTCGGCAAGCGGAGGTACCTCGCCCACCCGGAATCGCTGAGCCGCCTGCTCAGCGGGCATTCCTCCTGAGGGCACCACTGCCCGCTACCCCCAACTAACCATCTGGCGTCGAAAACCTCCTCGGAATATTCCATCAATAACACGCGGAGGCTCAGACACGGGGAGCTTTGTCCATATCGGGATCTCCACTAACACACCATTATGCATGTGCACCTGGCTTTTCATGCACACCACAGCCAGACGTCGATCGAAGGACTACGGCATCGAGTCCGGACGCTACTGAGGGTAGGGAAAGGCGTGTTACTGAAGTTTGTTTAGTGGTTACTGAGAATAAATACTACTGGGGATCAGCCACGGAGGCCAGCAGGCCCGCGCGGGCCTGGGCCACGGCGGCCAGCATCGCGCCACGGAGCACCGGCTCGCCGGAAACTCCGGTCGGCACCACGCGCGGGCGGGAGGGCCAGATGCTGGCCACCCCGGCGGCGACCCGGTCCGCCAAGGCGGTGCCGCCGGCCC
>JBAUAY010001095.1:0-3387 GCA_049676235.1 Streptosporangiaceae bacterium | reverse complement strand
ATGTCGTCCAGGTGCACGCCGTCGGCGATCACCTCGCAGGTGACCTCGTCCCGGTCGAGCAGCGCGCCGGCCGGCCCCGGCTCGCGGTGATGCAGCGGGCGCATGCCGTTGAACAGGTGTGTCGCGTGGGTCGCGCCGGCGTCGACGGCGGCCGAAGTGACGTCCGCAGTAGCGTCGGTGTGGCCGACGGCGGCGGTCACGCCGGCCCGGACCGCCGCCTTGATCAGGCCGGCCGACCCGGGAAGTTCGGGGGCGATGGTGATGACGCGCAAATGACCCGCGGCCGCCGCGTGCAGGCGCTCGAAGGTGGCCAGGTCTGGCGCGAGCATGTGCCGCGGATCCTGGGCGCCGCACCTGACCGCGGAGAGAAACGGCCCCTCGAGGTGAATCCCGGCGATGACGCCCTGACCGGCCAAGGCGGCCAGCATGGCGGCCCGCGCCTCGAGGTCGGCGAGCGGCGCGGTGACCAGGCTGGCCACGAGCGTGGTGCTGCCGTGTCCGCGGTGGAACGCCGCCGCACGCCTGGCGTCGTCGGCTGATCCCGCGGTGAACGACGCGCCACCGCCCCCGTGCACGTGCATATCGACGAATCCGGGCAGTACCCAGTGTCCGTGCAGCTCGGTGACGGGAAGGCCGGGCGGCAGTGGCTGCACCGCCGCACCGGACCCGACCGCGTCGATCCGGTTCCCGGCCACCCGGATCCAGCCGGGGCTGAGCACCCCTGCGGGCGTCACCACGCGGCCGCCGGCCAGCAGGCGGCCAGGACGGAAGCGGGTAGGGGCCCGGGCGGAAGCCGGGACCGGACGCATTAGGCCAGGATGACAGAACGGGACAGGGCTCGCGGCTGGTCTGGGTCGATGCCTTTCCACCCGGCAAGCGCGGCGGCGAGCCGCTGAGCTCCGATCAGCCCGGCGAGCGCGTCGGCGTCCGAGGTGATCACGGTGGCCCCGGTACGGCGGGCGTCGGCCAGCAGGTCGGCCGGCACCGCACCCAGCGCCCAGACGACGGTGTTCTCGTCGCTGACGCTGATCGGGCCATGCCGGTATTCCATCGCCGGGTACGACTCGGCCCAGGTACGCGAGGCCTCGCGCAGCTTGAGTGCCGCCTCGTCGGCCAGCGCGGCGGCCCAGCCCTGCCCCAGGAAGGTGAACTCGGTACGTTCGGCGAGTTCCGCCGGCAGCGGGCGGGTCACCTCGCGCGCGGCCGCGTCGGGCAGCGCGCGGACGTCCGCGCTGAGACCGGCCCCGGCGCAGGACGCCAGGTGAGCGCGGAGCAGCACGATCGAGCTGGTGATGAACCGGCTGGACACTACGGAGCGCTCATCGGCGAAGTCGAGCAGCACCAGGTGGCGGGCTTCGCGCGCGAGCGGCGCGTCCGGGTCGGCGGTCACGGCGGTCGTCGGCGTGTCCCGTGGAGCACGGCGGAGGGCATCGAGCACTTCGGTGGTGGTGCCGGTACGGGAGATGAACACCAGGCGGTCGTACCGCCGGGTGGCAGGTACCTCTGACGCCGGGAAGGCGTCGGTCACGCCCTGGCCCGCGGCCTCGCGCAGGGCCGCGAAGCAGCGCGCGACGTTGAGCGACGACCCGCAGCCGACCGCGGCGACCCGCTCCCCTGGGCGGGGCAGTGCCGATTCCGCCGAACCCGCCGTCTCGATCGCCTTGGACCAGCATCCGGGCTGACTGGCGATCTCATCCGTCAGGTAGCTCATCACGGGCTCCCATCGATCACGCATTCTGCATGATTTTGATCGATACATGCCATATGCGAGCATTATAGATCAATTGAGTTGCGCATGAAACGACGAGTAAGGGCGGGTGGCTCCGGAGAGAACTAAGCGCGACGAGGGCTGGGCGCGACGAGGGCTGGGCGCGGCCAAGACGGACCGCTGAACCGCGAGCTAGGCGGTCACGACGCGGATGCCACGTTCGGTGAACGCGGCCAGCGAATCCGGGCTGGCGTCCCGGTCGGTGACGATGACATCGATCTCGTCCACGGCGCACACCCGGGCGAACGCGCGCTGGCCGAGCTTGGAGCTGTCGGTCACGATCATTACCCGCTCCGCCCGGGTGGCCATGAGGTGATTGATGCTGGCCTCGCCCTCGTGATGAGCGGCCGCTCCGGCTCGCGGGTCCAGCGCGTCGACGCCGAGGATGGCCCAGTCCAGGGTCAGTTCGGCCAGCACCAGAGAGGCGAACGGGCCAATCAGCTCGTAGGACTGGCCTCGCGTCACCCCGCCGGTCACCACGATCTTGATGTGCTGTCGGACGGCGAGTTCACTGGCGATATTCATGGCGTTCGTCACCACGGTGACGGCCGGCGCGCCAGTGCCGTCTTGCAGGTCAGGCCGGGTGGCCAGGGCCCGGGCGACCTCGCTGGTGGTGGTGCCGCCGTTCAGCGCCACCGCCGACCCCGGAGCGACGAGGGCGGCTGCGGCGCGGCCGATCCGCTGTTTCTCCGGGGCGTGCCGCGCGGTCTTGTACCGCAGCGGCAGGTCGTAGGAGACGTGACCGGCCATCGCGCCGCCGCGGGTCCTGGTCACCAGCTGCTGCCTGGCCAGCTCATCCAGGTCACGGCGGATGGTGGCCTCGGACACGCCGAGCGCCCGGGCGGCTTCGGCCACGGCGAGCTGCCCGTTGCCAGGCAGCAGATCGAGCAGCTCATTCCAGCGCTGGTACCTGGACACGAGATCAGACCTCCCGGAACGCGCAAGGCATCTGCGCGATTGTGCGCAGTTTATGCGCGCACATCGTTGGCGCGATACGGCGTGAGAGAAGCTTGACCGCGATCGGGTCAGCAGCCGCCCGGCGGGCCCGGGATGCCCGGGCCGACGGCGGGCTGGTCGACGACTCCGGTCACCACGGGCCGCAGGACCTCGCCGAAGTGCACCACGTACCACACGCCACGCCAGGAGATCAGCGACGCGATGCCGAACGATCGCTCCTGACCGTGCTCGGTGTAGACGACCCGGGCGCCGCCGACGTGCCAGTATCCGATCGTGTTGTAGCAGGCGCCCGGGTATACCCAGGCCGCTTCGGATTCCGGCACGATGACGCGGACCAGCCGGGCGCTCCGGGCCACCAGGCCGTGGGCCGCGCCGACGTCGAGGGCAAAGTCGTACCAGAGTCGGTCCTGCCAGTCCGCGGCGGGATATGGGATCGCCTTCAGCCGCTCGTACGCGGCTTCGGGAAAGAAGGCGGGCCGGCTGAAGCGCGGGTTGCCGGTGGTCACGGCCAGCCACAGATCGGCCATCGCGTTGCGGAAGGCGGCGGAATCCGTGCCGGGAAAGGCGCGGGTCTGCGGCAGGGCGCCCGCGCCCGGCGCCACCGGCATCCCGGCCGGCGACGGGGTCTCGCTGGGTTGCGGAACCGCGCTGCTGCCCGCGGG
>JBAUAY010001094.1:0-10592 GCA_049676235.1 Streptosporangiaceae bacterium | reverse complement strand
TGGCGGCTAGGCCGATCTGGGTGTACGGCGGGCCGGACACCAGGGAGACGCCGGGATAGCCGTACAGCGTGCACGTGCTGCCCGAGGTATTGGTGAAGTCGATGACCTGGTAGACGCCGCCCGCGTAGCCCTGGGCGACTCCCTGCTTCACCTGCAGCGAGCTAGTCGCGCAGGCCAACACGCCGGTCACCGTCGGGGACGGCGAGGACGCCGGCGTGGAACTCGATGCGCTGCTGGGGGCGGCTGGAGCGGTCGTGGTGACGGTGGCTGTGGTGGCGGGCGCGGCCGGCTGGCTACTTGAAGACGAGCAGCCAGCCGCGGCCGCAACGCAGGCGAACGCCGCAGCCGCGACGGCAAGCCGCCCAGCTCTCGAATACCCGACTCTGGATAGTCCATTTCCGTAATATTCAGTCCTGGGATGTCCGGTTCCGGGAAGTCCGGTCCTGGGATGTCCGGTTCCGGGAAGTCCGGTCCTGGGATGTCCGGTTCCGGGAAGTCCGGTCCTGGGAAATCCGGTTCCGGGATGTCCGGTCCTGGGAAACGGTGCAACTGGAAACACTGCCGTACCCTCCCTGTGCGCGGCGCCTCATGCGCCGCATAGCCATTATGACGACAATGCGGACACGCTGGTTAGCCCTAGGCTCCCAGCGACAGCGCCGTCGGCGAGGTCAGCAGCGGGTAAGTCTGGGTCACCGGCGCGGTCACCCACTTGTGAGTGGCGTAGTCGTAGTAGCGCGGGCGCGGGCCGGTGAGGATTTCGGTCAACATCGTGTAGCAGTGCTCGCCGGGGTGGTTCTTCACCGCCTTGCTGCCCCAGAAGACGACCACCGCGGGATAGCTGTGGAAATGCCCGTCCGCACAGAACGGGGTGCAGTCGTTCAGCACCAGCGAGCCGGTCGCGCTGGCGAGGCCGGGCGTCCAGCTGGACCACGAGAGCTTTTCAAACAGGGCATTGCCGTCTGCGCACGTGAGGATGAAGGTTTTCGGCCTGACCATGGCGTGCTGGCTGGGGCAGTCGAACACCACGGTCTGCGCTGGCGAAACGTTCGGGCGCACCGGGGTCGCGTGCGCCGATCCGGCTAGGCCGAGGGTCAATCCGGTGATAGCAAACGCGGTGACGACCGAAGCAAGCACACTGATGATCAAAGGGCGCGGGCGTGTCATGATGCCTCCTGCAAAAGCCGGTTTTACTCCTGAGACGGCATGCACGGGCATCGGGTTGCGCCCAGATAATCACGCTTCGGTTACCGGGTGCGGAAACCTGGTCCGTTCGGCATAAAGATCGTGACGGTGTTCAGACGGGCAGGTGAACCGCGACCTCGGCCGCTGCTTCATCGCCGTAGGCCGCGGCGAAGCGGTCGGCCAGCGGGCCGGGCTTCAGGTTGTACTCCTGCGGCCCGGTGGCCTCCAAGGCGTGCACGGCCAGCAGGTTGCCCAGTTGGGCCGCGCGCTCGAGGGACAGACCCCAGGCGACGGCGGCCAGGAAGCCGGAACGGAACGCGTCGCCCGAGCCGGTCGGGTCTACGGGCTTGGCGTCCGGTATCGGGGGCACCGCGACCGGCGGCTCCCCCTTTTGCTCGATCCGGGCGCCCGCCGACCCAAGGGTGGTGATCCTGACTCCTACCCGGGCCAGCATGTCCGCGCTGCCCCAGCCGGACTTGCGTTCGATCAGGGCTTCCTCGTACTCGTTGCCGAACAGGTAGTCCGCACCCTCGACCAGCGCGCGCACCTGCTCGTCGTCGAGGATCCTGGCCAGCTGCTGGGACGGGTCGGCGGCGAACTTCAGGCCGGCCTCGCGGCACTGGGCGGTCTGCGCCACCATGGCCCCGGGGTCACCCGCTCCGATCAGCACTAGGTCGATGCCGCCGTGTTCCTCGGCCAGCGGCGCGAGCTTGATGTCCGCGTCCTCGCTCATCGCGCCCGCGTAGAACGAGCCGATCTGGTTGCCGTCCGCGTCGGTGGTGCAGACGAAGCGCGCGGTGTGCCGCAGCAGTGATTCCCGCACGCCCGCGGTGCTCACCCCGTGGTCCTCCAGCCAGTGCCGGTAGTCCTTGAAGTCAGCCCCTGCCGAGCCGACGAGCAACGGCCGCAGGCCGAGCACGCCGAGGCCAAAGGCGATGTTGGCCGCGACCCCGCCGCGCCGGATGGCCAGGTCGTCGACGAGGAACGACAACGAGACCTTGTCGAGCTTGTCCGCGATCAGCTGGTCGGTGAACTTGCCGGGAAACGTCATCAAATGGTCGGTCGCTATCGACCCCGTGACCGCTATACGCACGGCGTTACCCTATCCCCCCAGCCGGGCGTCAGTGGAAGGAATCGCCACAAGCGCAGGAACCCGTGGCGTTCGGGTTGTCGATCGTGAAACCCTGCTTCTCGATCGTGTCCACGAAGTCGATGGTCGCGCCCATCAGGTACGGGGCGCTCATCTTGTCGGTCACGACCTGCACGCCGCTAAAATCGGCGACGATGTCGCCATCGATATCGCGCTCGTCGAAGTAGAGCTGGTAGCGAAGCCCCGAGCAGCCGCCCGGCTGCACCGCGATGCGCAACCTCAGGTCGTCCCGGCCCTCTTGGGCGAGGAGCGAGCTCACCTTGGCCGCCGCGCCATCGGTCAGGAGGATCCCCTGCATGGCCTCTTGCTGAACAGTCACCTTAGCTCCCGCCTGGTTCGTGTGCCGCGTGCCTGCGGCGTTTGGCGTTGCCCCAACGTGCAATCCCAACGATATGCGGTCCGCTCGCATTCCAGCCACCCCTGAGGTGTGACTTACAACCCCTTACAAACCGGGTGCGCCCCAGACAGGAAACCAGCGGGACAGATCCTGCTCGAACTTCAGGTCGCTGCCGATCACGCCCTTGACCTGCAGCTCGAGCGCGTTGTCCCGGCGCTCGCCGGACAGCGGAGCGAACGGGTAGAACGTACCCCGCTTGTACAGGTACACCAGGCCGAGCCTGCGCTCCTGATCGTCTCTGAAGGCGACCAGGGTGCACAGGAGCTGCGGGCCGAAGCCGTTGTCCACGAGCGAGGAGTTGACCGCGTGCAAGTCGGTGACCAGCGCTTCGAGCTCGTCGGACATGTGCGAGCTGACCAGCCAGTTGAAGCCGTAGGAGTCCTTGGTCACCTCGACCGGCAGGCCGCCTTCCTTGCCCGAGCTCAGGTCGAGCAGTTCCTGCACGTCCTTCTGCACGTCGGTGAAGGAACGGCCCTCGACCGGGCGGAAGCAGACGGAGCCAGATCCAGTGGGCTTGAATCCGGCTCCCGCGTCCAGCGTGACCGCCGCCGAAGGCAACGCGAACAAATCGTCCAGCTTGGGCTGAACCGGTTTGGTCCGGCCGAGCAGCGTGTCGAGAAAACCCACGAGCGCGCTCTGCTATCTTTCCGGGCCGGCGGTCCGGCCGAGCTGCTGCTGCACCTTGTCCAGCTCAGCCAGCCTGCGCTCGAGGCTCGGGTGGGTGGAGAACACCGTGGACAGGCTCGCCTTGGCGTTCAGCTTCATGGCCGGCGCGAAGAAGAACGCGTTCAGCGGCTCGGCCGCGCGCAGGTCCTGGGTCGGGATCCTGTTCATGTCCGAGCTGACCTTGATCAGCGCGCTCTTCAGCGCGCTCGGCTGGCCGGTGAGCAGCGCGCCACTGCGGTCGGCGGCCAGCTCGCGGTACCTGGACAGCATCCGGATCAGCAGGAAACTGACCGCGTAGACGACGATGCTCACCGCCATGAGGATGAGCATGATGACCCCGGCGTTGCTGTTGTTGCCACCGCGGCCGCGGCCGCCGCCGCCGAACAGCTCACCGTAGAAGGCGATCCTGATCAGCAGCGCGGCGATGATGGCCAGGAACGAGGCGGCGGTCATCACCTGGACGTCCTTGTGCGCCACGTGCGACATCTCGTGCGCGATGACGCCCTCGAGCTCCTCCGGGGTCAGCATCGCCATCAGGCCGGTGGTCACGCAGAGCACCGCGTGGTCGGCGTTGCGGCCGGTCGCGAAGGCGTTCGGCAAGCGGGTGTCGGCGATGGCGATCCGTGGCTTCTTCATGTCGGCCAGCGCGCACAGCCGGTCCACCGTGCCGTGCAGGAGACGGGCGTATTCCCCGTCGTTCGGCCCGACCTCGCGCCCTCCGGCCGTCTTCAGCGCGATCTTGTCCGAGTAGAACAGCGACCCGATGGCGAAACCGCCGCCGAGGACCACCGCGAACAGCACGATCGCCGCACTGGACGCGTGATACGCCGTCCCGATGCCGATGATCGCGGCGACGAACGCAACGAACACCAGCCCGAGCAGGAACATCGTCGCGGTCATCCGCAACGTCAGCCCCCGGTCGGGCGCATACCTGGTCCGCGCCGCCATGGCGCCACCTCCGTTCGGCCGCCGGGCTGGTTGCGCCTGCCCGGGAGCCAAGGGTCATTTAATAGCTCAAATCTACCCGTATAACGCTGAACGCCAGCCGAACGTTACCCGCGAGTATGCTCTGGCCTTCAACCGAGCCCCACCCGCCCCGTCAGCCCGGAATGAGGCCTTCATCCGTAAGCAGCTTGCGAACCTCGTCCATGCTCGAACCCTGGTGAGGAAGGATCAGGTCCGACTCTTCCAGAGTATCCGGCGGCAGCGACGAACCATGCGCGCGAACCTGGGCCAGCAGGCCGTCGAGCGCGGCTGCGAAGGCGGCCTCGTCGTTGTGGTTGACGGCCGCCTCGAGCTCGGTGTCCAGCCGGTTCAGCTCGGCAGCGGCCGCGTCGCCGATCCTGAACTGGCCCTCGCCCAGGATCCTGACGATCACGACCCCTCACCGTCCTGCGGCTCGGCGGCGGGCAGGTCGGACACCGGGATGCCGGCCGGCTGGGCCTGAGCGGGCGGCGGCGGGGCGTAGGGGCCGCCCTGGTCCTGGTCCTGGCTCTGAGTGGTGGCCTGGCTGTTGCCGTTGGCCCCGCCCTCGAGCTGCTTGGGCGCGGTGGCGGTGATCTCGCCCTTGAGCCTGCTCAGCTCCCGCTCGACATCACTGCTCGCGGACATCATGTCGAGCTCGGACTGGATGTCGTCGCGGCGGCTGCCGCCCACGGCGTCGTCGAGCGCGCCCGAGGCCATCAGCTCGTCGATCGCGCCCGCGCGGGCCTGCATCTGGGCAGTCTTGTCCTCGGCCCGCTGGATCGCCATGCCGACGTCGCCCATCTCTTCCGAGATACCGGAGAACGCCTCGTTGATCCTGGTCTGCGCTTCGGCCGCGGTGTAAGTGGCCTTGATGGTCTCCTTCCTGGTGCGGAAGGCGTCCACCTTGGCCTGCAGTCGCTGAGAGGCGACCGTCAGCTTCTCCTCTTCGGCCTGCAGCTGGGCGTACTGCGCCTGCAGATCATTCAGCTGGGCCTGCGCGGACGCCTTGCGCTCGAGCGCGGCCCGGGCGAGGTCCTCACGGCCCATCCCTAGCGCCTTGCGCGCCTGATCCTCGAGCTTGTTGGCCTGCTGCTGGAGCTGGTTCATCTGCAGCTCGACGCGCTTGCGCGACGTGGCGACATCCGCGACCCCACGGCGGACCTTCGTCAGCAACTCGAGCTGCCGCTGGTAGGAGTAGTCCAGGGTCTCACGCGGGTCTTCCATTTTGTCCAGGGCCTTGTTGGCCTTGGCCTTGAAGACAAGTGAGACTCGCTTCATCACGCCCATACGCGCGGCCGTCCCCTTCAGTTAACTTCTTCGCCGCCACTAGACCGCGCGACCGGGCCGAGATTCAGGCCGGGCACCCGGCTAGACGGCGGACGAGCCCGTGCGACTAGTCGAATTCCACCCTACGCGGTTTCGCGCATTGCGAGCTACCATGTCCACCCCCGAGCGCGGGGTGGTGCTGGCTCCACGGCCCCCTGCGTAAGACTAAGCTAAGCCCGTGTTCCGACGCCGTAGCGCCGGGGCGACGGACGGCACGGCCCAGGATTCTCCGGGCGCGCAGAGCCCGGACGGCCCGGCAGACAGTAAGCCCCGCTCCCCCGCCGAGGCGGCCAAGGGACGGCCCACGCCCAAGCGCAGCGAAGCCGAGGCCAAGCGACGCCAGCCCATCACCGGGTCGCGGGCTCCGGCGGGGCCGCGGACCAAGGAAGATAAGGCCAAGGCCCGGACCACCCGGTCCACTAAGTACGAGGCGATGAAGCGGGGCGAGGCGTGGGCGCTCAACCCGCGCGACCGCGGCGCGGGCCGCGCCCTGGCCCGTGACTTCGTGGACTCCAAGCGCCGGGCCAGCGAGTACTACATGTACGTGCTGATAGTCCTGCTTGCCGCCGTGTTCTTGAAGAACAAGGGAGCGCAGCAGATCATCTCTCCGCTGGTCCTGGTGCTGGTCGTGGTCATCGTGTTCGACGCCCTGCTGATCCGGCGCAGCCTGCACCGGCTGGTCGCCGAACGGCTACCCGGCGAGTCCACCCGGGGCCTGACCACATACGCGGTGATGCGGGCGCTGCAGATTCGCAGGTTCCGCGTGCCGGCCCCGCGGGTCGGACCCGGCACCAAGATCTGACCGACCCCTTTACTGGTGGGAAGGCTGTGCCCGCCAGGGAAAGGCCGAAGCGCACGACCTCTAGAGTTAGGGATCATGGAATACCGACACCTTGGCCAGAGCGGCCTGATGGTCAGCGAGATCGCGTACGGGAACTGGATCACCCACGGCGACCAGGTGGAGGAGCAGGCGGCGGCCGATTGCGTCCGGGCCGCGCTCGACGAGGGCATCACCACGTTCGACACCGCCGATGCCTACGCGGGCGGGCGGGCGGAGGAAGTCCTCGGCCGGGCGCTGCACGGGGTGCGCCGCGAATCACTCGAGATCTTCACCAAGGTGTACTGGCCGATCGGCGACAAGCCGAACGACCGCGGCCTGTCGCGCAAGCACATCACCGAGTCGCTGCACGCCTCGCTGCGCCGGCTGCAGATCGACTACGTGGACCTGTACCAGGCGCACAGGTACGACTACGAGACGCCGATCGAAGAGACCATGCGCGCCTTCGACGACCTGGTCCGCGCGGGCAAGGTTCTGTACATCGGCGTGTCCGAGTGGCGCGCGGAAGAGATCGCGGCCGCGCTGCGGGTGGCCGGCGAGCTCGGCCTGGACCGGATCGTGTCGAACCAGCCGCAGTACAACATGCTGTGGCGGGTCATCGAGCCCGAGGTCGTGCCGCTGTGCGAGAAGGAAGGCGTCGGGCAGATCGTGTTCTCGCCGATCGCGCAGGGCGTGCTGACCGGCAAGTACTCACCTGGGGCGGCGCCGCCGGCGGATTCCCGCGCCACCGACCCCACGGGTGCGCGCTTCATCAAGCGACTGCTCAACGACGACACGCTGACAGCGGTGCAGGGGCTCAGGCCGCTCGCTGACGAGGCCGGCCTCTCGCTGGCTCAGCTCGCGGTGGCGTGGACGCTGCAGAACCAGAACGTGTCCGCGGCCATCGTCGGCGCCACCCGGCCCGAACAGGTGCGGGAGAACGTCAAGGCGGCGGGGGTTCGGCTGGACACCGGGCTGATGAGCCGGATCGACCAGGTGCTCGGCGGCGTGGTTATCCGCGACCCGGCCCAGACCGCCAGCCCGGCATCGCGGCCCTAGGCCTGCTCAGTCATCCGGGTGCAGGCTCATCGGCCCGTACTCGGTCCTGGTGTCGTCCAGCAGCGAGACCTGATCCACTCCGGCCGCGAGCAGCGCGCGCCAGTTCTCCCCGAGCCAGCTCTCTGCGTCGCCCTGGCTGGCGAAGATAGCCTCCTGCAGCTCATCGGTGGTGATCGCGGTGCCGTCTACCTTTTCGTACCGCCAGGTCCAGGGCATCGGTGGGTGGCCTCCCGCTGGTTGAGACAAGCACTGTCGAGACAAGCACTGTGCGTGTGCTGACTGAGGGTAGCCCAGAGGGTCCGGCCGGCGCGACGCCAGGGCCGTAGGTCTTCAGATGAGAGCTAACCGTGCCGATAACGCGCAGAACAAGATGGCCCACACGGCCTTGCCGCGGCCGGTGACCGGACTCCAGCCCCAGACGTCGCTCAGCGCGTCCACCATCTGCAGGCCGCGGCCTGCTTCTTCGTTGCGGTCCGGCATCCGGAGCACCGGGGCGATGTCCGACGGGTCGAGCACGGCGCACATGACCTCGCCGGTCCGGCGCAGCAGGCGCAGGCCGAGCGGCTGCCCGGACTCCGCGGAGCGCGCGGCGTATGCGGCGTGCGACACCGCGTTGGCCACGAATTCGCCCACGATTGCTTCCGCGTCGTCGGCGAGGGAGGCCAGGTCCCACTCCTTGAGCGTGTTCCTGGTGAATTTCCTGGCGGTCCGGCCGGACTGGGCTCCGGCGCCAAGCGGGCACGCCGCCACCGCGGGTGAATCCCACCAGTCAGAAGGCATCCGGACTACGCGCGGGCGCCCGGGTGCGCACTGCAGCCTGGCGTTCAAGTCAAGCGGCCGACGAACGGCAGGATCGACCTTGGTTCGTGTCGGCAACCCTACTTGGCTCAAACCCATCGCGACCCCGCGAAGCGTAGTGCGATCAATCCCAGATGATTGACGCAAATCACATCCTGCCCGAGATTCCGCGGTTCATGCAAGACCAAATGCACGTTCATTTGTATCGTGCACTACGCGCGGCCCCAGGTCACAGAGTTTCGTTTATTTTTCAAATAAAGCTTTAAAGCCGTCAAAACAGGGCCGTGGCCGGGTGTCGCGGCGGCGGCCGAGCCAGTCGCGCGGGGCGGTGACTGGTGATTAGCCTGGTGCCTATCGGGCGCCGCCGGATCCTGTCTGGGGGCGCCGCGCGCGCCGCCCCAGGCGGCCTCTGCGGAGCGGGCGGGTCACGTTATCGTGGGTCGTTACCGCCCTGAGCTGGGAGCCGCAGATGCTTGTCGCTGGTGTCGATTCGTCTACTCAGTCCACCAAGGTGCTGCTCTGCCAGGCCGACGACGGGACCGTTGTCGGGCAGGCCGCCGCCCCGCATCCGGACGGCACCGAGTGTGACCCGGAACTGTGGTGGCGGGCCCTGGCCCAGGCGGGAGACGGGCTGCTCAACCGCGCCGACGCCATCGGGGTGGCGGCGCAGCAGCACGGCATGGTCGTCGTCGACGAGGCCGGCCAGGTGGTCAGGCCGGCCCTGCTCTGGAACGACGTGCGCTCGGCGCCGCAGGCGGCGGCGCTGATCGAGGAGATGGGCGGCCCCGGGTACTGGGCGCGGCTGACCGGCAGCGTCCCGACCGCCTCGTTCACGGTCACCAAGCTGCGCTGGCTGGCCATGCACGAACCGGACGCCGCCGCCCGCACCGCGCACGTGATGCTGCCGCACGACTGGCTGTCCTGGCGGCTGGGTGACCGGGCCCATGCGCCGGTCACCGACCGCGGCGACGCTTCGGGCACCGGCTACTTCTCCCCCGCCACCGGCCGCTGGCTGCCGGAGCTGGCCGAGGCCGCGCTGGGCAAGCCGACTGGGCTGCCGCGGGTCGCCGCCCCGGCCGAGGTGGTGGCCCGGACTCCTGGTGGCGCGGCGCTGTCGGCCGGAACCGGGGACAACATGGGCGCGGCGCTCGGCTTGGGTCTCGACGTCGGCGAGGTCGTCGTCTCCATCGGCACCTCGGGCACCGCGTACGCGGTCGCGACCCAACCCGCCGCCGACGAATCCGGGGCCGTGGCCGGCTTCGCCGATGCCACCGGGCGGTTCCTGCCGCTGGTGGCCACCATCAACGCGGCCCGGGTGTTGACGGTCACGGCCCGAATGCTCGGCACCGACGCCGCCGGCCTGTCCCGGCTCGCGCTAGCCGCGCCTCCCGGGGCGCAGGGCCTGACCCTGCTGCCTTACCTGGACGGCGAGCGCAGCCCCAACCGGCCCGGCGCCAACGGCGTGCTGCGCGGTCTGACCAGTGTCAACACCACTCCGGAGAACCTCGCCCGGGCGGCGGTCGAGGCCGTACTCTGCTCGCTCGCGGACGCCATCGACAACCTGGCCGACTGCGGCATCACCGCGCGGCGGGTGATCCTCATCGGCGGTGCCGCCCGGTCCGAGGCCGTACGCCGGATCGCGCCGGTGATCTTCGGCGTGCCGGTGACGGTGCCCGAGCCGGCCGAGTACGTCGCCCTCGGCGCCGCCCGGCAGGCCGCCTGGGCCCTGTCCGGCTTGGCCGACCCGCCCGCCTGGCCGCTGGCCGGCACCAGCGCAGAGTACACCGCCGAGCCGGTCCCGCTGGTCCGCGAACGGTACGCGGCCCTGCGGGACGCCACCGCCGATTGGTCCGGTGCCGGGGCTTCGTGAGGGCGAAGGCGTGAAAGCATGGGTAACACAGGCAACTCAGGAAAGGACCGCCGGTGAGCACGGATTACGTTCCCTCACGCGAGGATCACTTCTCGTTCGGCATCTGGACGGTCGGATGGCAGGGTGTGGATGTGTTCGGCTCGGCCGTGCGGCCGCCCATGCCCGCCGAACGCGCCGTGTACAAGCTGGCGGAACTCGGCGCCTACGGGGTGAACTTCCACGACAACGACGTATTCGCCTTCGACGCCACCTCGGCCGAGCGGGACGAGCGCATCGGCGCGTTCCGCAAGGCGCTGGCCGAGACCGGACTGGTCGTGACGACCGCCACCACGAACCTGTTCGGCCACCCGATGTTCAAGGA
>JBAUAY010001093.1:0-2333 GCA_049676235.1 Streptosporangiaceae bacterium | reverse complement strand
GATGTTGGTGGTTAATTCCGTTCGTGATGTGGCGAGGCTGAGCCGGGCCAGGTGGCTGGTTCTTCCGCGGTTCAGGGGGGTGTCGTTCCAGTAGGCGTCCAGGCGGCAGAGGTTGAGTGCCACGGCTGCGTAGGCGTGTTCGAGGTGGGTTTTGCCAAGGCCGCGGTAACGGGCCCGGCGGCACCCGGTGACGGTGACAGCCTGGCTCACGGCACCCTCGATGCCGGCCCGGCGCTTGTAGTCTTCCTGCCAGTCTTCGCCTTGCTGCCCGGCCCGGACGGCAGCCTGCAGTTCGTGCTGGTCGCGGGGCAAGATGGTCAGCTGCCGGCCGTTGCGGCGGGCGGTGGTGCACAGCTGGCGGGCCGGGCAGGGACGGCAGGCGGTGATGCCGAACCGGACGACGATGACGCCACGGCCTTCCTGCCGGGCGGGGGTCCAGCCAGTGCTGGGCTTGCCCTGGGGGCAGGTGACGGTGCGGGCGTCGTAGTCGATGGCGAAGGCGGTCCGGTCGTAGCCATCGCCGGCGCGGGCCTGGCGGGAGGAATCGGCGGGCAGCGGGGTGACCAGGGTGATCCCGAACAGCCTGGCCGCGTCCAGCACGTGGCGCGCCGAGCCGTATCCCGAGTCGAGGTAGTGCCGGCCCGGAGCCAGGTCCCTGCGGTGCAGCGCGGCGTTGACCGGGGTGGTCATCTCGGCGTCGGCCACGGACGCGCGGGTGGTCGCCACGCCGGTGATCAGGTTCGGCCGCACGTCATGGCCGCACCGCCCGGAACCCGCCGTGGCCGGGCCGGGGAGGCAGCCGCAGGCCGGCGGGTCCTCGCAGGTCTCGGAGATATGCAGCTTGTATCCCAGCCAGGTCAGGTCCTTCTTCGCGCCCCAGCGGACATCGGCGTCATAGGGGGAAGAGATCTTGATATGGGCGGGCGGGACCCCGTCGCCGCTGTCGCCGGGTTCCCGCCTGCTGATCACCTCCCGCCCGCCCTCGCTGACGGTCCGGGTGAAGCTCTGGATCAGCACGGTGCGCAGCACCTGCACGGCCGGGATCTCCCGCAGCCACGGCGGCGCGGATTCCTCATAGCACGCCCCGGCCAGCGCGTACCCGTCCCTGGCGTACTGCAGGGCGGCCTTGTCCCGTTCCGCCTTGCCGGGGGCCAGCCGCCGCCAGGTCGTGACCGGGGCGCCGTAGCGGCGGTCCCAGTCCGGCAGGCAGAACCGGGCCGCGAGCCAGTCCGGGCACGCGGCCGCCAGCGCCTCTAGCGCCGCGCGCACGCTCTCCCCGGCCAGCTCGGTCGTGTGCAGCGCCCGGACCGCCGCGATCACGTGCGTGGAGTCGGTCCGCTGCTTACCCCCCGCCCGCACCAGGCCCCCGGCAGCCAGCCTGGCCAGCAGCGCATCCAGCGCCGCCTCTTCCAGCCCGTGAGCGGCGACCCGGCCGCGGAACTCGCTCAGCACGCTGTGATCGAACCCCGGATCATCCAGGCCCAGCCCCAGCGCGTACTGCCAGTCCAGCCGGGTCCGCACCGCCTCCGCCGCCTGCCGGTCGGTCAGGTCCTCCGCCATCTGCAGCACCGTCACCACCGCCAGCCGCGACGGCGGCCACCCCGGACGGCCCCGTACCCCGAACGCCGCCGCGAACAGCTCATCAGCCATCCACTGCCCCAGCCGGTCCCGCACCGCCACCGCCAGCGGCACCCGCCGCCCGGCATACTTCACGCGGATCGCCGCCGCGACCACCGGATCCGGATCCGGCCACGGCACGGCACGCATCGACATCACACACCCGATTCTGCGGCCGCAGAAGGGGGAATGGCGACCGCACCGGCACACTGGCCCGCCACGCTCCCAAGATCACGGACCATGCACAGCGTGTCGTGAATTAACCACCAACATCAACGGCGGACCAAAATGCCGACATGATCATCGGCTTAAGCAGCACCCTCGCTGGAAGGTCGAACAACTGCCGGGCGGCACCTTCCGATGGACGACCCCAGCCGGGCGGCAGTACACCACCGAACCGACGCGGCATCCGATCTGACCTGGCCAGGTGGTCACAAATCTAGGACCAGGTCGCTTGACGGCTGGGAGCAGCAGATCAGGGTGCTGCCGGCGGCAGGCTCGTCTACGGGGTCGGGGGCGTAGCTGACCGCTCCTGATAGCAGGTCGGTCTCGCAGGTGTGGCAGACGCCGGTGCGGCAGGACCAGCGGACCGGTACGTCGCACGCTTCGGCCAGTTCGAGCAGGTTGCCGTAGCCGCGGCCCCAGCGGACGGTCAGGCTGCTGCGCGCGAAGGCGACCTCCGGGCCGTCGCCGGGCTCTCCGGCCGGCGGATGCGG
>JBAUAY010001092.1:0-2007 GCA_049676235.1 Streptosporangiaceae bacterium | reverse complement strand
GGTCAGGGCCGGCCGCTGCCGGCGGGGTCGCTGCCGCCGTCTACGACCTGCAGCCGCACCCCGGTCGCGGTGGCGTACTCGGCCGCGTCCCGGGCGAACCGTCCGCCGCCGCCGGCCGCGGCGGGAGCAGCTGCCGCCGGGGTGTTCTCGGTGGCGTTCTTGAGCATCGACTCGATCTTGGAGACGTTGATGACGTCGACGTCCAGGGCCCGCGAGCAGGCCGCCTCGGCCGCCTGCGGGCCGTACCGTTTCGCCAGCCCGATCAGCCGGTAGACCGACCGCATCATCATCCACGGCGCGTCGCCGTCCAGCAGCCGCCGCGCGTAGGTCCCGGTGGCCGGGCCGTAGCTGGCGGCCTGGGCGACCATGCGGTCCACGGTGCGGGTGGCGTAGCCTTCCACCCCCGGCGGCATGTCCGCGGCGTCGGTGGACCGGCCGCCGGGCTGCTTGCGCGGGTGGGTCTTGATCAGCTGGTCCCGCAAGTACACCTTCACCAGGTGCTCATCGGCGCGGGCCATCACCCGCGCTCCCACATGCCGCCACGGCACCGAATACAGCGCCCGGGCGATCTGGATGTGGTAATCGACGTGGACTTTCACTTCGGCCCAGTAGGGCACCTGGTACCGCTCCGCGGGGGCCGGCAGCAGGCACGGCGCCTCCCGCGCGGCGAACACCATCGCGGGCACCTGCCGGGTGCTGCCGTGCACCCGCGCGTTCGCCAGCTCCAGCCAGGCGGCCATCCTGGACCGCGCATCCGCGAGGTCCAGGAAGGTCTCCCCGGCGAAGAAGTTCCCCTGCACGAATTTCACGCCGGCCTCGACCCTGGGCTTGTCGCGGGGATGACGGACCCGGGCCGGGTCGGTGACGAACCCCCGCGCCTGGGCGTACTCCAGCCATTCGCGGGTCAGCCGCGGATTGACCGCGTCCGCGCTGGCCACGACCGGGCTCATGTTGTCGGGCACGACGACGCGGAACACGCCGGAGAAGAACGCCCAGGCGTCCTCGCAGCCGGCGATGACCTCCTCCAGCGTCATCGAGAACGTCAGGTACACGAACATGTACCGGGAAAAGCACGCGGTGAACACCAGCGCCCGCAGCTTGCGCCGCCGGCCCTCACCGGCCGGGATCAGCCCCAGATCCCCGAAATCGATCTGCAGCTCACCGCCCGGCGGCCCGTCATCAACCGGCGTGGTCACCTTGCTGCCGCCCGCCCCGCACCGCTCGGCCGCGAACCGGTGCAGCGTCCGCTCCGCCACCACCACGCCCTGGCGGGCAAGCAAGATCCCGATCTTCACCACCGGCACGCCGCTCTCGACCCACTTCGCGACCTGCTCGCGGCGGGCCTCCAGCTCCACCCACCCCGCCCCGTGCCCGTCCGGGCGCACCGGCCGCACCACCGACACGACCTGCCCGATCAGCTCATCAGTGAGCTGCTCCTCACCGCCCTCCCGGGACAGGCCAGCCGCCACCGCGGCCACCACATACCGCCTGCTGGTCTTGCGGTCCACGCCGGCCTGCGCGGCCACCGCCCGCTCGCTCTTCCCGGCGAGCCAGGCCCGCAGCGCCTCACGGATCTCGATCACTGACACCTCCCGGAACACCATCCCGGCGACCTCCAGTCGCTCGACTGGCGAAGATCAAACCGGGATGACACCGGACAAGCGGCGCACCACGCCGCTGGTCCAGTTACTGGCGACCGGGTGGTCCCATGCTCATGGCGGAAAACCCCTCAACCTGGTCCCATGCCGCTGGCGGATGACATGAAATGACCACTTCCGTGCCACGTGACCGGGCGCAAGTGGTCACGGCGTGCATAAAGTGCGGTGGCGTGCACAAGGCAGCGGGCAGTGCGCAAACAGGTGCCTAGGCACGAGGGCCGTGGCGGGGCCCGGCACTCCTAGCCGGAGAAGACTTCGGCTGGAGCGCCCGTCGCCCTCCCGCCGCGCTGGCGACGGCGGGCAGAAGCTGAAGCCTGATGTCCGGCATGGCCGCGACGGCCGTCATGTG
>JBAUAY010001091.1:0-1559 GCA_049676235.1 Streptosporangiaceae bacterium | reverse complement strand
ATAATCAGGGTCGGCGCGCTGATACGCGATTGGCGCATTCCGCCGGAATAGGTAGCGCCGGCATTAGCTAGTGCTTTCCACGCGGCCGGAGCGCCGGGCTTGGCTTTCTGGTTGCCGACGATACGCTCGACGAGTTCGGGATGTTCTTCGACAGTGTCCGGTGACAGCGCGTTTTCTACCAGGCTGCGCTGCGCCGCCTCGACCGGCAAACTGGCCGCGGCTGTCATCCGCCGCACGGAGCTACGCGGCATGGGATAGCCATAGGGCCAGCCGGGCGTGGTGCAGGCGAGGACCAGGCGGTCCACGCGCAGTGGCTGCTCGATGGCTAGTTCCTGGGCTACCATCCCCCCGAGACTGGCCCCGGCGACATGGGCGCGGGTTATCCGGCTGCG
Source organism: Streptosporangiaceae bacterium (assembly GCA_049676235.1). Classification (GTDB taxonomy): domain Bacteria; phylum Actinomycetota; class Actinomycetes; order Streptosporangiales; family Streptosporangiaceae; genus Palsa-504. The sequence goes on along the minus strand of JBAUAY010001091.1, from coordinate 1,167 downwards.
ATCGAGTACCGCCGCGACGTCTTCCGCCAGGTCAGCCACGCTGAAGGTCCCATTAGCGGCGGTGCTGCGGCCGCTGCCCCGGTTGTCGATCAGTATCAGGCGGAATCGTCGCCTGAGCTGGGAAACCACAGGTTCCCAGCCCGAACGGTCGAACCCTAGGCCCTGAATGAGCACGAGCCAGGGTTTGCGACGCCCGCGGCTGCGGTCGATTTCGTAGGCGATCCGTACCGGACCGTTGGCGGCAAACCGATTACTCCCCAAGGCGGCTCTCCGGCGCGGGAGTCGGCACCGCTAGGAGAGCTCGTCGCTCCAGCCACGATCTTGGATAGCGTCGCGGATATACCGGAGGAACATGGACGCTGTTGAACCGTCGAAGGCGCGGTGATCATAGGAAAAGCCGAGGATACTCATGTGATGAATGGCTATGGCGTCGCCCACGGCGACCGGACGCCGCGCGATCCCGTCCGTGGACAAGATCGCCACGTTCGGCTGGTTGATCACCGGCGCGGAGGCGTAGCTGGCGAACGGGCCGGGATTGGTGATCGTGAACGTGGAGCCGCTCATGTCGGCGGCAGCCAGCGTCCGGGCCCGTGCCCCGGCGGCGACCGCGGCGATATTCCGGGCCAGGCCGCGGATATTCAGCGAATCGGCGTTCTTCACCACCGGGGCCACCAGGCCCTGCTCGCTGAGATCCACCGCGATACCCAGGTTCACGTAATGGTGCAAGGTCATCGTCTGGTTCTCGATGTCGACCGAGCAGTTCACCGCGGGGAACTCGCGCAGCGCGTCGCACACGGCCCGGGCGATAAAGGGAAGATAGGTCAGCGACACGCCTTCTTGCTTCTTGAACTGTTCCCTGTGACGTTGCCTGACCTGCTCGACGTGCTCGAAGTCCACCTCGACCGAGGTCCAGACGTGCGCTGAGGTCTTCAGCGACTTCACCATCAGGTCGGCGGTGATCAACCGCATCCGGGACAGCTTGACGACCTCGTCGCCCGGGGACACGCTCGCGGCCGGCTTCGGGGCCGCCACGGCCGGAGCCGCCGCCGCGGCGGGTGCCGAGACGGTAGCCGGCGGAGCCGCGACTGCGGCCGACGGAGCCGCGGCGGCGGGTTGCGCCGCGATCGCCTGCTCTACGTCCTCGCGGCGGATCCGGCCGCCCCCTCC
>JBAUAY010001090.1:0-3051 GCA_049676235.1 Streptosporangiaceae bacterium | reverse complement strand
TCGCGGCGCAGGGCAGCGGCGCTGAGCAGGGCAACGGCGTCCCGCAGGGCACTGTGGGAGTGCAAGCCCAGGGGGTGTCTGGGTCGCAGGGGTATCCCGGGTCGCAGGGATACCCTCGTTCTCAGGGCTATCCCCAGCCTCAGGGCTACGGCGGCGGACAGGCGTCACAGCCGCCATATGCTCCTCCGCGTGGCTACCTGCCGGCGCACGACGGGCCTGCCAGCCTCGGACCGCCGCCCAGCGCCGGGTATCCGCCGAATGGCGGGCCGGCCGGTTACCCGCCGCCGTACCCGATGGGATCACGAGGGCCGATTGCCCCGCTGCCGGCCAGCATGGCCACCGCGGTCCGGCTGATGTACGCCGGGGCGGCCTACGCGCTCGTGTGGACCATCGGCGTCATCGTGGTCTGGGCCAGCATCGTCAAGCACCATCCCGTCATCAGCGCCGGGGGCGATCACCGCCTGGCCGGGGTGGTGACCCTGTCCGTCTTGCTTTCCGTGGTCGATATCGCGCTCTGGCTCGGGATCGCGCGGGCCTGCCGGAGGGGGAAGAGCGGGGCCAGGGTGGCCGGTACGGTGCTGTTTGCCATCCACACGATCGGCGTGCTCGGCGTGCTCGCCAGCTCGGAGGCGGGCCTCGATCCGGCCAAGGTGCTGACCGTAATCGGCTGGCTGATCGGCTGCGGTGCGGTGGCGTTCCTGTGGCAGCGCCCGTCCAGCGCCTTCTTCGCCGCCAGGCGTCACTGAACCGCTAGCCACGCGCGGCGCATGGATCTCGTTTGCGCGGCGCATGGATCTCGTTAGGGTGCGCCTGGCCGCCTGCCGGGCGGAATTCCCGGCTTGGGGGCCGTGCTTCACAATGGAGGTCAGCGGCGGCGAGCAGGAGCTGGCCAGGTATGCGAAGAAGGACACGGGCCGTACATGGCTGACAGTAACGGCAGGACAAACGCCAGCGGCGGGCGGCCGGACCAGGCAAGCCCGGCGAGCTCGGCGGACGGTGGCCGCCCCGCGGCTTCCGGCGCTCCCGGTACCTCCGGATCCCGGCCGGGGCGTGGTCATCTGCGGATTTACCTGGGATCCGCGGCCGGGGTGGGCAAGACCTACGCCATGCTCGGCGAGGGACACCGCCGGGCCGAGCGTGGCGCCGACGTCGTCGTGGGGTTCGCCGAGCCGCACGCGCGCCCGCAGACCAGCGCGCTGCTCGACGGCCTGGAAGTCATCCCCCGGGCCCGGCTGGAGTACCGCGGCGCGGCCTTCGACGAGATGGACCTGGACGCGGTGCTCGCCCGCCGTCCGGAAATCGCCCTGGTCGACGAGTTGGCGCACACCAACGTCCCGGGCTCTCGCAACGAGAAGCGCTGGCAGGACATCGAGGAACTGCTCGACGCCGGGATCGACGTGATCTCCGCCGTTAACATCCAGCACCTGGAATCCCTCAACGACGTGGTCGAAAAGATCACGGGCGTGCCGCAGCGGGAAACCGTGCCGGACGCGATCGTCCGCGCGGCCGATCAGGTCGAGATGGTCGACATGACGCCCGAGGCGCTGCGCCGCCGGATGGCGCACGGGAACATCTACCCGCCGGAGAAGATCGACGCGGCCCTCACCAACTACTTCCGCTCCGGGAACCTGGCCGCCCTGCGCGAGCTGGCCCTGCTCTGGCTGGCGGACAAGGTGGACGAGGGCCTGCAACGCTACCGCATCGAGCACAAGATCGAGGGCGCCTGGGAAGCCAGGGAGCGGGTGGTGGTGGCGCTCACCGGCGGTCCGGAAGGCAAGACGCTGATCAGGCGGGCGGCACGGATCGCCGCCCGGTCCTCGGGCGGCGACCTGCTGGCCGTGCACGTCACCAAGTCCGACGGCTTGACCGGCGCCGATCCAGCTACCCTGGCCAGCCAGCGGCGGCTGGTCGAATCGGTGGGCGGCACCTATCACCAGGTCATCGGCGACGACATCCCCGAAGCCCTGCTGACCTTTGCCCGCGCGGAGAACGCGACCCAGCTCGTGCTCGGCGCCAGCCGCCGGTCGTGGCTGACCGCGCTGCTCACCGGCCCCGGCATCGGGTCCCGCACCATCCGCGGGTCGGGTGATATCGACGTGCACATCGTCACTCACGGGCATATGGGCCGGGGCCGCGGCCTGCCACGGCCCCGCGGCGCGATCACAACGCGCCGGAAGTTGGCCGGATACGTGCTGGCCGTTGTGCTATCGCCGGTCCTGACGGTTTTCCTGGCCAGCCTGCGGAGCGGTCTCAACCTCACCAGCGACGTGCTGATGTTCCTCGTCGCGGTGATCCTGGTCGCTCTGGTCGGCGGGTTCGCCCCGGCCGTGCTCAGCGCCATCATCGGCTCTTTGCTGCTCAACTACTACTTCACCCCGCCCATTCACCAGTGGACGATCTCGCAGGCCAATAACGCCCTCGCGCTCGGCGTGTTCGTCGTGGTCGCGCTCCTGGTCAGCAGGGTGGTTGACATCGCGGCCCGGCGTACTACGCAAGCGGCGCGGGCCAACGCGGAATCGGAGCTGCTGACCACCACGGCGGGCAGTGTGCTGCGCGGTCAGCAGGGACTCAGTGCGCTGCTCGACCGGGCCAGGGAAGCGTTCGGCATGGATTCGGTCACGCTGCTCGAGTGCACCTCAGCCGACGGCCAGCAGGCCGCCGACACCTTGGCCGGCCGGGTCCGGGGCACGTCCGGCGGCTGGCACGTCGTCGCCAGCCGCGGTGAACCCGCCGTCACCCGGCCGGACGAGGCGGACGTCGAGGTGCCGGTCGCCGATTCTCTCTCACTGGCTCTGAAGGGGAGACCCCTGCCGGCCGCGGACCGGCGCGTGCTCGGCGCGTTTGCCTCCTACGCGGCCGTCGCGCTCGATCAGCAGCGGCTGGCCGCCGAGGCCCAGGCGGCCAAGCCGATCGCGGCCGCCGACCGGATGCGGACCGCGCTGCTCGCGGCGGTCAGCCACGACCTGCGCACCCCGCTGGCGTCCGCGAAGGCGGCCATTACCAGCCTGCGGTCACCGGAGGTGAACTGGGCGGCCGAAGACCACGACGAAC
>JBAUAY010001089.1:0-1571 GCA_049676235.1 Streptosporangiaceae bacterium | reverse complement strand
CTCATCGTGGAAACCCCAGATTCCGCGGTAGGTCGTGGCGCCGCTGATCCCGGCCGAACGCAATCGGCGCACGATGGCGCGGTGGATCGGCTGGCCCTCGTGCCGGGCCGCCTCGGACGTGCAGACGGTGAGCTTCTGCCAGAGCTGGAGGCCATGGTCATCTGCTTCCCCCGCCAGCTCCGGGACGTTGATGAGCTGCCCGTCGCGCTTGCAGACGCGGACCTGCTCCAATGTCATCAGCGGGTGGCGCAGCAGGCCCCCTAGTTCGGGAAGCACCATGCCGATCCGGTGGCCGGGGCCTACGGCGACGACCATCATCGGCAGGTCCGCGTTGCGGCTGAAGAAGCGGGCCCGCTGGCGGCGGCCCCGGGCGATGCCGTCGACGCCCAGGAGGGCGGTGGCACCCGGGATGCCACGGCGGTACAACAGTTCGCAGATCACCTCGAAAGCAGGGACCATGTAGACGCTATCGCGGCGGCCGAAATAGACCGTCAGCCTGGTGGCCTCGTCGGCATTCTCCACGATGCCGACAGGCTCGACCTTCTCGCTGAGCAGCCGCGCGCGTTCGAGCGTGACCAGGCCTCCCCGATTAAGCTCGAGTGTCTGGTTGAGTACGCCTTCGATGTCCGGCCGGGTGCCGACCGCGATCGCGGTCAGCGGCAGATCCTCTGACAAGCTCAGCGAGCTGTCGGTGCGCAGGTGATGCTTCAGCCCGAATCCCTGGATGCCGCGGAGCACGATGCTGGCCGAGATGTCGTGCCGGGCGTACAGGTCGATGAGGGCATCGGCGACGAATGTGCCGTTGACGCGGTTACGCTCGCCGAAGTAGCTGATCAGCTTGATGCACTCCGCGTTCACTGCTGCGCTCCGATCAGGCGGCCGGGCGCGGCTGAGCCAGCCAGCCGCCCTGACCGGTTCGGCCGGATCGGTGCTGAGCAGAGGCCATCAGCCGCGCGAGCAGCGGTTCGGGAGCGATGGTCTCCCGCCAGGGCATCATCTGACTGCCGCAAGGTTATTGGATGGCCGCCGCCCGTACCCAGTGCCCGGCGCGCAGCGGCCATAACCCGCCGCGCCGCGTAGGGGGCTTCGAGCAACTCGAGTTCCGAAGGCCCGCGCCGCCAGCGCGGTCTCGCATAGGGCTCACCCATGGTCCCCACCAGCCTTCACCGTGCCTGGCAGGGACCGTTGGCGGCATGTCCGCGTTCCCGGCGAGCCCCTCCGCCGTTTTCCCCAGTTTAACGTTGCCGCCGGGTCGCGCCCGGTTCCGGTAGCTGAGAGGGTGTCCGTTTCATAAACGCGACGGGCGAATCCATCGAGCACGGCACGGCATCTGGCCAGGGCTGAAAGGGCACCCCCGCCGTTGGGCGCGCCGAGGGTGTCGCGCGCGCGGATCGTTCCGGTGCGTACCGACAGCCCTTTCAGTTCCGTGTCCATTTCTCCCAGATCGTGGTAGCGGAAATGGCCGGCGGCCGTCATGGCCTCGATCCGGGCAACGATCTCGCCGCACCCGGCGATGATCTCGCTGTATTCCCGATCCCGGGCCGCGTTGAAGGCGGCGATCAGGTCCGGCC
>JBAUAY010001088.1:0-2508 GCA_049676235.1 Streptosporangiaceae bacterium | reverse complement strand
TGAGGGGTCGGGGTCCCGGTGAAGCGGTGCGCGCCCGCTCCCCAGCCCTCCGCCGGGTCCGATACCCAACCCAGCTCGAAGCCGCGGTCGGCGAACCAGTCGCAGATCTCCGGCACCAGGTCCGGCTCCCACCGGCCACGGGTCCACACCACCGTGCCGCCGTGCGCGCACAGCTGGGTGCAGTAGCCGATCGTACGCCGCACGTCGTCGTCGGTCATGTTGCCGAACACCCCGCAGGCCAGCACCAGGTAGGCCGGCACCATTCCGGCGTAGTGATCGGTCAGCGCCGCGTCGCCGACCACCACCTCGACCCGCGGCAGGCCCGCGTCCTCGGCCGCGTCGCGCGCCGCGGCGGCGTTGCGCGGATCCAGTTCGACCAGGCGGGCCGACACGTCGTCACGGCGGGGATGGCGGGCCAGGGCGCCGATCAGGTCACGTCCCTGGCCCGCGCACAGGCTGATCGCGCGCAGCGGGCCGGGCGGCGCCGCGTCCAGTGCCGTCCGGATCTGGTCCTGGACCGCGGCCAGCCGCCGGGCGAGTGCGGTGCCGGGCGCGTCGTAATCGTGGTGCCACGCGTACCAGTCCATGTCCCGTCCGGTCACACCAGTCATGCTACGGACGTGACGGGAGCGGCGGCACATCGCGATAATTGCTTTGGTGGGACGTGGCGGGCCGGGCGGGGTCCGACGGGTGCGGCGAGTCCGAGGGGGCCGGTGAGCTGGAGCGGCTGGCGCTGGACGTTGCGGGGATCCGGCGGACCTACTGGCGGGCGCGGGCGGCGGGTTTGACCGATCCGGCGCCGCTGCTCGGGCATCTCGACGTAAGCAAATCCTGCTGGATATGATGGTCGCAGGATCATAATTTCCTGTGACTCACCCGGGGTCCCGAAAAAAAAATAACTTGACAGGTGTATCAGATGCGCTCAGCCGCTCTCTGAGTTAGAAACAGATGATTATCACCGACCGAGGTGTTGATCACGATGGAGAGCAAGTTGGCCAGGACCGGCCGTGCGTGACGACCCGCAAGTCGTCGCGCTGGTTACCCGCGCGTCCGGGGGCGACCAGAACGCGTGGCACGAGCTTGTCGACCGCTACGCACCATTGGTGTATACAATCTGTACTCGGTACCGGCTGAGCAATCATGACATCGAGGACGTGGGACAAAATGTCTGGCTCTTGCTGGTGGAACAGCTCGGCAAGCTCCGCGAGCCTGCCGCGTTGCCCGGCTGGCTGGCGACGACCACCGCGCGCGAATGCCTGCGCGTCGTGACGGCGGCTAATAAATCCGAACGGCTGGGTACGGGGTTGGACGACTCAGTGCTGTTCGTAGACAAGGCGGTGATCGATGAGGAGATCCTCATGGCCGAGCGGAACGCGGCCCTGCGCGCGGCCTTCGCCGAGCTGCCACCGCGCTGCCAGCAGTTGCTGGCGATGTTCCTCAGCGATCCGCCGCATTCCTACGCGGAAATCCACGCGGAGCTCGGCATCCCGGTCGGGAGCATCGGCCCGCAGCGGGCCCGCTGCCTGGACCGGCTGCGCCGGTCGAGCGCCTTCGCCGCCTTCGGTGAAGGCGAAGCAAAGATCAACATTCGGGGAGGCGAGCCAGGTGCGTAACGGCTGGGACGATGAGCGGCTCCTGGCCGCCCTGGGTGAGGCGCTGAAGGCGAGCCAGGCCGTCCCCTCCTGGTTCGTCGAGACGGGCAAGAACGCCTTCGCCTGGCACAACATCGACGCTGAGCTGGCGCAGCTCACCTACGACTCCAACGAGGACCGCCGCGAGACCGCGGTGATGCGGTCGGAGACGGCCTCGATCCGGGCCCTCACCTTCACCTCGGCCCATCTCAGCCTGGAGCTCGAGGTCACCGAGAACTCGCTGCTCGGCCAGATCATCCCGCCGCGGCCCGGCGCGCTCGAGATCCACACCAGGGCGGGCGAGATCAGCACGACCGAGGTGGACGAGATCGGCTGCTTTGCTGTCGATCCCATCCCAGACAGGCCGTTCCGGCTGCGCTGCCACACGGCGGACGGCACCGACGTGCTGACCGGGTGGATCACGATCTGAGGTCGGGCCGACTCAGCTTTTTACAGGTGCGGGACTTCGGGCCGACTCAGCTTCTACAGGTGCGGGACTTCGGGCCGCGCCCAGCGTTACCAGGGACGCTGCGGTGGCCTGCCGGACTGGATCGCCGCCCGGCCCGCGCCGAACTCGCGGACGCGCGGACACGCGGACACGCGGACGCGCGGAAATCCCGGCCACGGACTGATTAGTTTCGGTTATTTCGCGGTCTATGTATCAGATCGGGGCGCAGGGTCCTCCGTACAAGCATCCGAGTCCGCGGGCTTTGGGGGGAACCCGCGGACTCGCGACCCATCTCTATCGCTCGATGGCTGGCTCGCTTGATCGTTCGGCCGCTCGGGTCGGCCGTTTACCGGAATGCGGCGGCAGCGCTGGTGTTCTGCGGGCTCGCATCCGCGATTCGCCGCGCGCGTGCCTGCAGGACGAGGCGCT
>JBAUAY010001087.1:0-5145 GCA_049676235.1 Streptosporangiaceae bacterium | reverse complement strand
GGATCCTGGGGCCGGCGAATGCCTGGCTGCGAGAGGCTGCGGCGGCGGTGCGCTCGGGCGGCACCGACCGGGCGAAGCCGCCGCTTGGCCCGAACGTGCCGCGGACGTCGCGGATGCCGGCCGGCTGGCCGCAGGCCCGGCAGTGCATGACCGGGGAGAACTCCTCGCCGCACTCGGTGTGGTACATCGGCGGCAGTGGCTCGATGTGCTCGGTGACCCAGACGGCTTCCCACGACCAGATGGTCAGCAGCACCTTCCACAGGTCGCGGCCGCGTTCGGTGAGGACGTACTCGTACCGGCGCGGCGCGTCGGAGTACTGGGACATGGTGAACACGCCGGCCTCGGCGAGACGGCGCAGCCGCACGGTCAGCACCGAGTTGGCGATACCGAGCCGGTCGCGGAAGTCCTTGTAGCGGCGCACGCCGGACATGATGGCCAGCCTGATGATGGTCAGGTTCCACTCATCGCCGATCAGCCCGAGGGCGATCGCGTTGGAATTCTCGGTGCTTCCTGGCTCCTGTGCCTCGGCATTGTCAGGCGTCGCGGTCATCTCCGGCTCATGCTCAGGCCCGCTGGTCACCAGCCTCGAAGGAGCTCGCCTGGCGCCCAGCAGCTATGGGTGCCACTCGCGATCCGCTCGGGGAGCTGAGCGCGCGCGATCGGGCCCCGGCCCACGTCGTTGGCGCGGAACACGACGCACTCGGACAGGTCACGGTTCATGTCGACCGTGAGCGTCACGAGATACGCGTCGTCCTCCTGCGTCCCGCCCACGCGCGGAGCGACACCGACCTCGCTGCAGAACACGCCCGGTTCGAACTGGTACCGCTCCTCGCGGCCGGTCAGCGTGTCGTGCTTGACCAGCCCGTTGAACAAGAACCAGCCCGGCTCGTTGGTGGCAGCGTAATTGTACCGGTAAGGCCGTCCACCGAACCCGCTGTTGATGGTGCCGAACTCGGTGCAGCTATCCGACAGGTCCTGCTCGCTGGTCGCCCCGGTGACCAGGTTCATCCGCCACCGGTGCAGCCGGGTCTGCATGATGTCCTGGGCCAGGAACCGGAACATCTTCTCCTTCGGGCCGTTCGGGCCGGCATCGGCCGGCTCCGGGCAGCCCTGGAAGAACCCGTCGACGACGATCTCGTCGCCGTCTTGGAAGGCGTTGGTCCAGTGCAGCACGTACGTCGGGTCGAACTCGAACCAGCGGATGTCGCCGGAGCCGCCGCGGCGCGGGATGACGCCCAGCCGGGACGGGATGTCCGGGTGGAACCGGGAGGCGTACCGCCCTTTCGCGAGCAGTTCGGGCTCCCAGAACAGCGGCATGTCGTTGAGGATCGCGTAATGCTCGGTGAAGGCCATGTCGTGTGGCAGCCGCGGCCCGGGCAGGTCGATCGGCACGTAGTGCACCAGCCGGTTGCCCGCGTCGACCACGCCGTAGTGCAGGTAGGGCGCGGTGGTGGCGTAGTTGAAGAACAGCAGCTCGCCGGTGTGGTCGTCCACCTTGGTGTGCGCGGAGACGCCCGCCTCGTGCGGGAACGACCCGCCCCAGGTGCACTTGCCCAGGTCGTCCAGGGTCAGCGGGTCCAGCAGGTAGAGGTCGCCGCACTGCCAGAAGCTGGCCACTGCGACCCCGGCGTGCACGACCACGTCGGTGGATGCGGCATCCTTCATCCGGCCGCGGGCGCCCCAGCCGTCCGGGCGGGTCGAGACCTTCGGGTTCTCCGCGATCCCGGCCCACAGCGAGCGGCCGGCTTTCTGCTCGGCCAGCAGCCCGTCGGTGCGGACGAACCGGTTCCGGTAGGACACCTTCCCGTCCCGGAACGAGACCTTGTGGATCATCCCGTCGCCGTCGAAGGGGTGATACCTGACGATGGCCGGATGCAGCGGATTCTCGGTATTGCGCAGGTACACGCCGTACAGATCGTCGGGTAGCTCGCCCTGTACGTCCAGATCGGCGGCGTCGTACTCGATGCTCTGCGGCCGCCACGGACCCGACCGGTACGGGTGGTTGTCGTCATCGGGCAAGGTCGAGAGCATCTTGCCGTAGACCTCGACGTCAACCATGGATCTATCCCTTCTCCGGCCCGGCCACGACAAAGCTGACCGTGGTGGTCAGGCTGCCGCCGATGTTCAGCGTGGCGAAGGTCCTGGCCCCGTCGACCTGGCAGTCGCCGGCCTGGCCGGTCACCTGCCGGGCGGCGTCGTGCAGCATGCGCACGCCGGTGGCGCCCACCGGGTGACCCACGCCGATCAGGCCGCCGCTGGGGTTGACCGGGATCGCGCCGTCCCGCTCTAGCTCGCCGTTCTCGACCGCTTTCCAGCTCTCGCCGGGTTCGGTGATGCCGAAGTGATCGATGGCCATGTACTCCGACATCGAGAAGCAGTCGTGGGTCTCGATGCCGTCGACGCCGCTGACGTCGCCGATTCCCGCGCGCCGGAACGCGTCGGTGACCACCTGGCGGACGTGCGGGAACACGTACGGCTGGCCTTGGCTGCGGTCGAACTTGGGCTGCAGCGCCAGCCCGGCCGTGCCGTGCCCCCAGCCGGCGATCCGGGCGATCTGGGACGCGGCCCGGCCCCGGTGGTGGGCAGCGAGGCGGTTCCGCCGGAACTTGTCGGAGACCAGCAGCACGCCCGCGGCACCGTCGGTGATCTGCGCGCAGTCGGTGCGCCGCAGCCGCCCCTCGACGATCGGGTTGTCGTTATCGTCGTCGGCGAAGCTGCCCGGGCCGAACGACCAGCCGCGCGTCTGGGCCAGCGGGTTGCTTCTGGCGTTGCGCATGTTGAGCTCGGCGATCGCGTGCAAGTGCGCCTCGTTCAGGCCGTAGCGGCGGTCGTACTCGTCGGCCAGCTGGCTGAACATGTACGGCCACATGTACCTGGCGTCCTGGCCCTCGTGGCCGATCCAGGCGGCCGCGCCGAGATGCCGGGGCGCCTCGGTACCGGGCACGTTCCGCTCCTGCTCCACGGCGATGACCAGCACGCAGTCGTAGCGGCCGGCCTCGATCTCGGCGGTAGCCGCGAGCACGGCCACGCTGCCCGACGCGCAGGCCGCCTCATGCCGGGCGCCCGGCTTGCCCCACAGCCGCGGCTCGACGGTGGCGGGCATCGCGCCCAGCTGACCCTGACCGGTGAACAGCTGCCCGAACGCGTTCCCGACGTGGACGGCCGCCACGTCCTCCGCGGCGACGCCGGCCCGGTCCAGCGTGCCAGCCACGGATTCGGCCACCATGTCGGAGATTTCCAGGCCCTCGCGCGCGTAGTTCCGCGCGAAGTCGCTCTGGTAGCTGCCGGCGATCCACACGCTGCCCATACCTGACTCCGACCCGTAGTACCTTTCGCCTACTTCACCGCATACTACAACAGATGGAGTTACTCATCCAGGGAGGAAACGGTGCTCCGGATGCGGTAACCCGGCCCCCGGAATTCGGGGCGTCGCAGCACCTCGACCGCCGCGATGAACCGATCGAGGCCCACGTGCAGCACACCCAGTCTTACCCTTCCGGCCACCGCGCATATCGCCCGGGTTTCGACCACCTCCGGCCAGTATTGCCCAGATTTCCCGAATTTAGCCGTCAACGGTGCGACGCATTTACCGTGGATACACGAACTAAAGGCGTTTAGGCCTGCCGTAAACGCACGGCCGCGTGTACCTTAACCTCCATCAGGGACCGACGGTACGTCGGACGTGCCGTGAGCTCCGCGTCGTGCCTGGGGGGCAGATGAACGTTGTCGCTATGCAGGCCGCCATTTCCGGCGCGGCGAAGGTCGTTGCGCCGCATACCTCGGCGGGGGCCAAGTGGGGCGCGGCGGCAAGCGGGCTCGGCTTGCTCCTGCTGCTTTACATCGTTACCGCGGCCATGAGCCATCACTGGAACCCCCGCGAGCTCGTGAACGGATTCGACGGCTTCGCCAGCACCTCTAAACTCCAGTGGTTCCTCTGGCTCGTCGTCATCATCTTCGCCTACACCGCGCTCTGGGTCCTGCGCGCCGAGCAAAGTGACTTGTCGGCGCTGAACAAAATACCGGTCAATGTCCTGACCGTCCTCGGCTTCAGTACCGGCACCGCGGCTGTGGCGAAGGGAATTACCAGCGGCTACGTCCAGACCGCAAAAGTGACGAAACCGGGCCCGCCGCAAGTCGGCGCGACCGCGGCGAATACCGGCGGAATCTTCCAGGATGACAGCGGCGTCCCCGAGCTGGCGAAGATCCAGATGATGGCGTTTACCATTATCGCGATCGGCATCTTCCTGGCCACCGTTATCCATCAGATCGTCACCGACGATATATCGGCCGGCGTGCCGGACATTGACTCGTCCCTCCTGGTCCTGATGGGCATCAGCCAGGGCGGCTACCTCGGCAAGAAACTCGTGACCTTCGGCACACCGACCTTGTACACGCCGGATCCGGCCAGGGCCGCGCCCGGCACCGCCGTCACGCTGCCCGGTGCCAATCTCGGAACGGCTGGCCAGCTGACGATGAACGGCACGCCGATTGCCACCACGAGCTGGTCGGCCAGCTCGATCGGCTTCTCCGTCCCGGCCGCCAACCCGGCCGGCGACGCGGCCTGGACCGCGCCGGAACCGGTGGTGCAGCTCGTCGCGTCGGTCATGGGCCAGTCGAGCAACCCGGTCAACTTCACCGTCACGCCGTGATCCGCCTTGTCCAGCAGGGCCGACAAGGCGGCGGCGTGGTCATCCATGGAGTGACAATACAACTAGCGGAGTGATAGAAACGAGGCCGTGAGCATCCAGTCCGTGCGCTCTGTGTCGGCCGGCGGGGCGCCGAAGCTCTCGGTGTCGCTCGGGCTCTGGCAGGACCGGCCGGCCGCCGAGGTGGTGCGCACGGCCGAGGTCGCCGACGGGCTCGGTTACGGCGAGATCTGGATCGGCGAGATGGCCACCTTCGACGCGTTCGCGCTCGGCGCGGTGGTCGCGGCGCGGACGGCGCGGGCCGCGCTGACCATCGGGCCACTGGCCGTCGCGGTCCGCGACCCGGTCATGATCGCGATGGGCGCCGGATCGCTGGCCGAACTGACCGGGCGGACGGTGAACGTGGCGCTCGGCTCCTCCAGCCCGGTCGTGGTCGAGCAGTGGCACGGCCGCCGCCAGGAGCGCACCGCGCTCGCGCTGGCCGAGTCGGCCACCGCCG
>JBAUAY010001086.1:0-3323 GCA_049676235.1 Streptosporangiaceae bacterium | reverse complement strand
AGGTCGAGGTGCTCGTCCTGCTCGCGCGCGGCATGTCCAACAAGCAGATCGCCGAGCGGCTAGTGATCACGCCGAAGACGGCGGGCAATCACGTGGAGCACATCTACGCCAAAATCGACGCCTCCAGCCGCGCCGCCGCCGCGATGTTCGCCGTGCAGCACGGCCTGCTCCCCGAGGAGAAGGTCGCAGTAACTGCGACACCCTGAACTCGGCGAAGATGAGGCGATTGCCTCATGCCAGGCCCACCGACTCTGATTACCGTCGGTTCTGACGCCGGGAAACGCGCGAACGGCACGTATCTCCGGCCCGCCAAGGAGGCATCATGCCCAAGCTCAGCAAGGACAGCGCGCCGAACGTTCAAGACGCAGGCCCGGCCATCGATCGCGGCGGTGACCTGGACGACATCACCGTCGACTTCGTGACGATCCGGCAGAGCCACTCCCTGGCACCGCTGCTCAAGGGACTGCCGGGGGACAGCTGCCAGTGCCCGCACTGGGGATACCTGCTGGCTGGCCAGATCACTGTCAGTTACGCCGATCACGAGGAAACCTACCAAGCAGGCGATGCCTTCTACATGCTGCCGGGGCACGTGCCCGCGGCCGAGGCAGGTACCGAATTCGTCCAGTTCAGCCCCAGGGAACAACTCGCCAAGACCCTCACGGCGATGAAGGCCAACGCTCGGGCGATGCAAGGCGCCTGATGCTCAGGCCGCCAGCCCGCGCGTGATGCCGTCCAACTGCGGGCGGCTGAGATGGACTCCCGCCTGCTGGCGACTAGCGGGCCGGGCATTCCGCGCGGACCAGGGTGTCGATCGCTGTCGCCGTCCCGCCGTCCCGCTCGACGGTGCGGTGCACCCGATCGGCCCGCACGATGCGCAGCCCGGGCAGTTCGGCGGCAATCGCCTCGGGCGTGTAAAGCACGTCGGGGCTCTGCGGGCCGCCGACGCCCTCGGTAAGGTTCGCCAGGTCGTGGCCGATAACCAGCAGCGTGCCGCCGGGGACCAGCGCCGCGGAGGCGCCGGCCAGTACCCGGGCGCGCAGCGCGGCGTCCGCCTGGAAGTAGGCGATGAGCACGAGCTCGAAGGCCTCGCGGGCCGACTTGTACTCGCTCAGGTCGGCGACCACCCAGTCCACCTGGCTGTCGCCGACGCCGCGGACGGCGCTCAGCTTGCGCCCCTTCTCCAGGCCGACCCGGGAGAAGTCCACCGCGGTCACCGACCAGCCCCGCTCGGCCAGCCAGACGGAGTTGCGGCCCTCTCCGGCCGCCAGGTCAAGGGCCCGGCCGGGAGGCAGGCCGGTCAGTTCCGCCGCGACGAACTGATTCGCGTGCATCGACCACTCGAACTCGGCGCCGGAGTACCGCTCATCCCATTGCTGCCTGTCCACCCGGCCACTCTCCCCGATGACGGGCGCCGCAGGCAAGCGGGCCGCGGACAGAACCGGCATGGCCACCGGGGCGGTCGGCGGCGGGAAGGTGAGCAGCCGGGGTAGGTTGAATGACTTCTGGCCACGAAGCTCGTAACGTCGCCCCTGGAGGAGACGGAACGTGAACCAGCCTGCTTACCTGTTTCACCGCGGTGATGCGCTAGCCGCCTACGAGAGCTGGCCGACGCCGGTCGTCATTGTCAGTGACGGCGCGTATGGCGTCCGCGGGTTCCACGGGGACACGACAGGTGTCGGCGGCCTGCTTGACTGGTACCGGCCGCACGTGGAGGCGTGGAGCCGGTATGCGACACCGGCAACCACCCTCTGGTTCTGGAACACTGAAGTTGGCTGGGCAACGGTCCACCCGCTGCTCGTTGCGAGCGGATGGGATTACGTGCAGGTCATTACCTGGGACAAAGGCGCCGCTCACATTGCGGGCAACGTCAACGGGAAGACGATCCGCCGTTTCCCTGTCGCGACCGAGGTATGTGCCTTCTATCAGCGCCGCTTCGAAGTCCAGGGCGTCGACGGGCTCATGCCCGTGCAGCAATGGTTGCGCAATGAATGGCAGCGTTCTGGGCTGTCCCTGGCCAGGGCCAACGAAGCCTGCGGGGTGCGGAACGCCGCGACGCGCAAATACCTCACGCGAGACTGGCTGTGGTACTGGCCTCCCGGTGAGATGATCGAGCGCTTGGCTGCATACGCCAACGAGCACGGCGCCGAATCGGGCTGGCCCTATTATTCCCTCGACGGACAAGCCCCGGTTACCGGCAAGGACTGGGACGCCTTGCGGCACAAGTGGCGGCATGCGCACGGGATTACTAATGTCTGGCAGCTGGCGCCACTGCATGGGGTGGAGCGGATTAAAGGCACGATGAAACGAGCTGCCCCGAGGGTGTATAACCCCAGCAGCCTGTCCGCCGCGCATCTTAACCAGAAGCCACTGCAGTTCATGCGTCGCATCCTCAGCGCTGCGACAGACCACGGCGACGTTGTTTGGGAGCCTTTTGGTGGCCTTGCCTCGGCCTCGGTTGCCGCGGTGGAGTCGGGCCGTTTCCCTTGCGTCGCGGAAATTGACCGTGACTTCTCGGAGATTGCCGCCCAGCGCCTCGACGATGCCCGTGCCGGGCGGGACCCAGAAGGGGCCGAATCGCCGAAGTTAGCCCGGGGGCTGGCCAGTATCACGTCTGGTTGACATTCCTGGAGGAGCGGCTAGCACTCGATGACGTTGACGGCTAGGCCGCCACGCGACGTCTCCTTGTATTTGTCCAGCATGTCGCGCCCGGTGGCGCGCATCGTGGCGATGGCCTTGTCGAGGGAGACGAAGTGCCGCCCGTCTCCGCGCAGGGCGATGCGGGCCGCATTGATCGCGGTGATGGATGCGACCGCGTTCCGCTCGATGCACGGCACCTGGACCAGGCCGCCGATCGGGTCGCAGGTCAGCCCGAGGTTGTGCTCGATGCCGATCTCGGCGGCGTTCTCCACCTGCTCCGGCGTGCCGCCGAGCAGCTCGGCGAGCGCGCCGGCCGCCATCGAGCAGGCCGACCCGACCTCGCCCTGGCAGCCGACCTCGGCGCCGGAGATGGACGCGTTCTCCTTGAACAGGGTGCCGATGGCCGCCGCCGTCAGCAGGAACCGGGTCACACCCGCCTCGGACGCACCGGGCACGAACCGGTCGTAGTAGTGCAGCACGGCCGGGATGATGCCGGCCGCGCCGTTGGTGGGCGCGGTGACAACGCGGCCACCGGCCGCGTTCTCCTCGTTGACGGCGAGCGCGTACAGCGTCACCCAGTCCATAGCCCGCAGCGGGTCCTCGTCGTTCCGCTCGCAGGTGAGCTGGCGGAACAGCCGCGGTGCGCGGCGCGGCACCTTCAGGCCGCCGGGCAGCATCCCGTCCGT
>JBAUAY010001085.1:0-1631 GCA_049676235.1 Streptosporangiaceae bacterium | reverse complement strand
GTGGTGAGCGACGACGGTGTTCCGTTCGAGATGTGCGACATCTCCAACGGCTCGGTCGACGCCTCGCAGTCCCAGCCCGCCAACCTGTACGCCTACTGGGCCCTGAAGTACTCACTGGACGCGGCCGACGGCGTGACGCTGAGTGCCGGGCAGCCCGGCGGCGGCGCGCCCACCCTGCAGATGGTGAGCTACGCGGGCGACACCAACCTCGGCGACCCGATCGTGGCCCCGTTCGTGACCAAGGCCACGCAGACGTTCACCATCACCCCGGTGGACGGGCAGTCGGCCACCGTGACCTCCACCCCGGTCACCGACAACTCCCTGTGGGGTAACGTCTACGGCAGCGCCCACGGCGGCGTCTGCAGCTCCTCGGCGTCCTGAGTACCGGATGCCAGAACCGGCTATCCCCGCCGCCGACCCGCAGGCCGCGCCTGCGGTGGAGGCGGCGGGGATCCACAAGCGGTTCGGCAGCACGCGCGCGCTGCGCGGCGTCGACCTGAGCCTGCAGCCGGGCCGCTGCCTGGGCCTGGTCGGCCGTAACGGCGCCGGCAAGTCCACCTTGGTCTCGATCCTGTCCGGCCTGGTCGCGCCGGACGCCGGGGAGGTGCGCCTGGACGGGCGCCCGGCGCCCTCGCTGGGCGACATCGCCGCGTGGCGCGCGCGGATCGCCACCGTGTTCCAGCATTCCATGGTGGTGCCGGGCCTGACCGTGGCCGAGAACGTCTTCCTCGGGCGCCAGCCCGCCCGCCGCGGCGGCGTGGTGGACTGGCGCCGGATGCGCGAGCAGACCCGCAAGGTCATGACCGACTGGGGCTTCGACGTCAATGCCGATACCGCCTGCGGCAACCTCACCGTGGAGCAGCGCCAGGTCGTGGAGATCACCCGAGCGCTGGCGGCCGGCACCCGCTGCCTGCTGCTCGACGAGCCCACCGCGGCGCTCGAGCGCGGCGCCGCGCAGCGGCTGTTCGAGCGCATCCGCCAGCTGCAGGCCCAGGGCGTCGCGATCTTGTACATCTCCCACCACCTGGAGGAGGTCTTCGAGATCTGCACCGACGTCGCCGTGCTGCGGGACGGAGAAATGGTACTCACCGCGCCGCTGTCCGAGGTGACCAAGGATGACCTGGTCACCGCCATGGTCGGAGAGCAAATCCTTTCTGCCGAACGGAGCCTGGCACCAGCTCCCGCCCCCCGCGAGCCTGCCGGGGCGGCCGCTGCGGGTGCTCGTCCCGACCTGGTCCTCGAGGGCGTGACGTTCGCCTCGCCGGGCGTGTTCCTGGGCAACGTCTCACTAACCGTCCGGGGCGGCGAGCGGGTGGGCGTCACCGGGCTGCGCGGGTCGGGGGCGACCACCCTGGCCCGGATCGTGGCCGGCGCGATCGCGCCCGACGTCGGCCAGGTCCGGCTCGGTGATCACGCGCTGCGGCCGGGAGACCGGGCCAGCGCGCTGCGGGCAGGTATCGGCTACATTCCCGAGGACCGGCAAGCGGACGGGTTCGTGCCACTGCTCGGCGCGGCCGAGAACATCTCGATGACGATCACTGACCGGATCGCCCGGGGCGGCTTCGTCAGCCCCCGGCGCCGTGAGGCGCGGGCCGCGCCGCTGGCCCGGCGGCTGTCCCTGGTGTCGGCCG
>JBAUAY010001084.1:0-3142 GCA_049676235.1 Streptosporangiaceae bacterium | reverse complement strand
CCGCCGCACCCAGGGCTGCGGCCACGCCGGGGACGCGGCGCCGGGCGCGCACCGCGCGGCCCCGCCTGATGATCTGCTCCACCGGCGTGTCCATCGGGACTCTGCCGCGCTGCTCCCGCAACACCGTGATCAGCTCGTTGTCGTTCATGACTGGGTCTCCTGCCGGGTAGGGATAAGGTCGTCGCGAAGCGCGGCCATCGCGCGGCCCAGGTGAGCCTGGACCGTGCCCGGCGCGATGCCGAGAACCCGCGCGGTGCCGGTGGTGTCCAGGTCCAGGAACAGCCGCAGCGCTACCACCTGCCGCTGCCGGGCGGGCAGCCGCAGCAGCGCCGCCATGATCCTGGGATCGACCGAACCGCCGACGCCCCCGTCGGCCGCGGGCCGGTCCGCGACAAGCGCGAGGTCAGGCACGGGCACCTCCCGGCGGCGGCGGCGCCACCGCGAGATACTGGCGTTCAGCGCCGTGCGGACCACCCATGCCGCCGGGGCCGGGTGCCTGCTGACCGCGGGCCATGACGCCCAGGCCCGGGCGAAGGCCTCGGCCACCAGGTCCTGCGCCGCGTCCCGGTCGCCCACACTCACCAGGACGGCGAGCAGGCACTCGTCCTTGACATCGCGGTAGAACTCCGCGAAGTCAAGCCGCTGGGTTCCCACACCCTTTCAACGCGCAGCCGCTCTATGCCGGTTACCTGGCTCGCACCGGTTCTCCGTACCCCGGCAGCGCCGAGGTCTCGGAGGCGATCCCGAAGCCTGCGCAGAACATCCGGATCGCTCGTCACCTCAATCGGTCGTTTATGCTGCTCACGCGGCACCCGCTGGGCCAGTTGCCGCCATAGCTGAATTGCCTACGGCCACGCCACCAACGAATATCTGATGGCTCAGGCTAGGAGACGGGTCCGCCACCGGTGGAAGCTGCCGGCCAGCCGGTGGCGATTGACGGCGTGCAGGCGCGTGATGTGATCGTCGATGTAATGGACATACAGCGGGATTAGCTCCCTGCTCAGGAGTGCGGTCGCCTCATCGTCGGCCGGCGGTTCGAGGCGCCAGGCAAGAGCCGCGGTGACCAGCGTGGTGGCAGGCGCGTACGCGCTGGCAAGGTAGTGCCTGGCCGCGAGGGTGTTGGTGCCCACTTGGCCCGTCTCTGCGGTGAAAAGGAAGCGGACGGGGAAGAGCACGATCTTGGTCAGCCGCCGGGGCCCGCGGGAGACCAGCTGCGAAGGGGTGCGGATTTCGTTCAGTACGTTGTCGTTCTGGGGGCGGAGCCGGGCCCAGTCCCGGAGGCGGTCTGGCAGCTTTCGGGTTCCGCCCAGGTAGCCGAGCGCGAACTCGGCGCCCGCTACGAGCAGTTCGGCTTGTTCGGGGCGGGCCACGCTGGAACGGGCGTCCCGTCCTGTGAGCAGCCGGCCGTAGTCAAGCAGGTCCAGCCGGTCTAGCGGAGGGAACCGGCCACCGCGGCCCTGGCCCATCAAGGTTGATGGTGTTCCCCAGAACACCGAGAGCCGCTCGTGAAGCCCCGGTCCTCCGGCTCTCACGGAGCGGGCCACCTTGTAGATGGTCATGCGGTCTTTCACCTTGAGCGGGTCCTGCAGGATGAGGCCGAGATCGACGTCGCTCACCAGCGGGCTGAAACCTCCGTGGGCGAGGCTGCCCAGCGCGTATCCGGCGATCAGGCGTGAGCCCAGAGCAGCCCGATAGGCAGAGACTGCCCTGGCCAGCACGGCCTCGCCCTCGCGGGTATCTGTCTGCTGGCCACACGCGCGGCGAAGATCCGAGCCGGCCGGCGCCCCGGGCGAGAGCATGCGCCGCCGCCCGTACCCAGACGCTGATGTGTCAGACAACGGTGATCTCCCTCGCTCCTTGAGCTCAGTCCACGATGCCACACCACGCCGGGCCGCTGACCAGCGCGTGACCCCGACGCTGCGAGGTCCCACGGGAGGCGACCGGGCTGCTCCAGCCGCCGGCCGGCGAGTAAACGAAGCGCTGCCCGAACGTCTGGCGACCGCGACTCTCGCTGTTCGAATGGCTGACCTCGACTCCGCCGCTCAGGTCCTTGCCGAGCCGTCTCGCTACACCGTGGTTGGTGACTGGCGCTGACGACCAATCTGCGTAGCTATTCAGCCAGGTGATGCGGGGCCGTAAGAACTGGCTTTGGCCGCACAGTTGAGCTGAGCGTTCGTCAGTCGGCTGCGGCGCCATCGAGCAATGCCGAGAGGCCACGTTCGAACCGCTGGTCTAGCGTGCCGGGATCGGCGAAGGTTTGGGCGGCCGGATCGCGCGCTAGCTTGGTCAGGTGCGGGAACTGGCCGGTGCTGATCTGGCCCTGGATGTATTCGGTGATCGCGGCGGCGTGACCGGGGTCGGTGCTGGCGGCCCTGGCTTGCTGCTCGCCTGAGCGCATGACGTGGCCGAAGACGTAGTCGTCGACGATGGCGAGCAGGTCGAGCTTGGCCGTGGTATCGAGCGGCGCGGTGGCGACGGCGGCCAGGGACTGCTCGAAGTGGCGCAGGCCGTTGGGGCCGAACGGGCCGTCCTGCGCCGCGGCGCCGCGTCCTTGCAGTGCCTGTACGGCCCACGGGTGGCGCAGCAGTGTTTCTCTGGTGCTGCGGGCGATCATGGCGAGTGCCTCGCGCCAGTCGGCGGGGAGCTGGCCGCCGGGGATCAGTGATTCGCCCATGATCGCGTCGTCCATGAGCGCGACCAGGTCGCTTTTGGCGCTGATGTAGCGGTAGAGGCTCATGGTCCCGGCACCGAGTTCGGCGGCGACGCGGCGGATCGAGACCGCCTCGAATCCCTCGGTGTCGGCGATGGCCAGCGCGGCCGCCGCGATCTGCTCGCGACTGAACCGTGGCTTGCGGGCGCCGGGTTCGGGCCGCGTCCAGATGGGCTGGTCGGCTGGCGGTCTTGACACGCGCATAGCCTAGCGCCACGCTATGAGTACGATGTACGCTTTAAAAGTACGCTGTACTCACGATCTTGGGGAGGCCTGATACCAATGCGAACCATCCGCCTGCTCCATCGCGTCGCGGTGGACTGGACTGCCGACACCTTCGGCCTGCGCGGCCGGGGCTCCGCCCGGTCCCGCCACGAGGACGCCCGCGACCGCGCGCACGCGCTCGCGCGGCGTCTGCCCGATGCGCTGCAC
>JBAUAY010001083.1:0-5040 GCA_049676235.1 Streptosporangiaceae bacterium | reverse complement strand
CCAAGGCCGCGCCGAGGGGCACTGGCTGGCCTGCCCGTTGATTGCGTAATAAGCAAATCTTGCGTATCACGCAAGGTGGGCATACAGTGGCCACATGACATCCGCCGTGGCGACCCCCGAGCCCGCGCCGTTCCGGCGCCGGGACATGCAAAAGGAGCAGACCCGCCTCGACCTCGCGCTGGCCGCGTTCGAGCTGGCCAAGGCGCACGGGCTGGCCAATGTGCGGGTTCCGCAGATCGCGGCGGCGGCCGGGGTCTCGCCCCGGACGTTCAACAACTATTTCGCCAGCAAGGAAGCGGCCATCGTCTGGCCGACGACGCTGCGCGGGGCCCGGATGGCGGAGCACCTGGCCAGCCGTCCGGCGGGCGAGCTGCTGGCCGACGCTCTCGTGGCCACGGTGGCGGACCTGTACGAGCCGGGAGAGCCGGACCACATTCCCGCGGGCTGGCTGCAGGAGTTCCGGGCCATGGTCGGCGCCGAGCCCAGCCTGCACGGGGAGTACCTGAAGGCCGCCGCGGCGAGCGAGCGGGCCCTGGCCGCGGCCATCGCCCGGCGCACCGGGGCGGACCAGGCCGACCTGCGGCCCCTGGTGCTGGCCGCGGTCGTCGTGGCCGCCGAGCGCGCCGCCATCTTGCAATGGTTCCGCCAGGCCGAGAAGCGGGGCCAGCTGGTCGACATGGTCCGGGCCGCGGTCGACCTGGCCGTGCGCGGCCCGGCCGCCCCGGACGCCACCCTCACCTAACCGGCCGCGTGCCGGACCGTCACATCACCACCCGAGAACACCCCGAACGGAGTTTCGTCATGTTGTTTCTCTTCCAGGGCCGCTACCGCACGGCCGCCCGGGCGATCCTCGGCGCCGCGCTGCTCGCGGTCGGGCTGGTCCTTCCTCAGATCCTGTTGACGGTGCTCGGCGGCCTGCTGATCGTGTGGGCCGCGGCCAGCGCGCTGAACGACCTGCGCGTCCGCCGCCAGGATCAACAGGATCGCCAGCACCGCCAGGAACGCGCCGGCCCGCAGGATCGCGTCGAGGGCCGGCCCGGAGACGGCGGCCGATGAACGCGAGCGGCGTCGCGGTCGCGGCCGAGCACCTGACCAAGCGGTACGGCGGGCTGGCCGCGGTGGACGACCTGACCTTCGAGGTGCCGGCCGGCCAGCTCGTCGCCGTGCTCGGGCCGAACGGCGCGGGCAAGACCACCACCCTGGAAATGCTCGAGGGCTTCGTCGCCCCCACCAGCGGCACGGCCCGCGTCCTCGGCGCCGACCCCCGCCGTGGCGGCCGGGCCTGGCGCGCCCGGATCGGGCTGGTGCTGCAGTCCACCAGCCTGGAAGCCGAGCTCACGGTGCGCGAGACCCTGGCCCTGTACGCGCGACCGTACCCGGCGCCGCGGCCGGTCGGAGAGGTGATGAACCTGGCCGGCCTCACCGACGACGCACAGACCCGGGTCGGGGTGCTGTCCGGCGGCCAGCGCCGCCGGGTCGACCTGGCCATCGGCATCATCGGGCAGCCCGAGGTGCTGTTCCTGGACGAGCCCACCACCGGCCTGGACCCCGAGGCTCGCCGGCGCACCTGGCACGCGGTGCAGGACCTCACCGCCGCCGGCACCACGGTCATCCTCACCACCCACTACATCGACGAGGCCGGCTACCTCGCGGACCGCCTGCTTCTCATCAGCGCCGGCCGCCTGCTGGCCGACACCACCCCGGGGAAGCTGCGGGCTCTGGGCGGCCCACCCGTCGTCCGCTACCCGCTGCGCGACCCCGCCCTCACCGCGGACCTTCCCGCCGGGCTGGCCTGCCACTACGACCGCGACGCTCGCGCTCTGATCATCCGCAGCGGCGACCTGGCCGCCGCGCTGCGGGACCTGCTGGCCTGGGCCGGCCCGAAGTCCCTCGACCTGTCCGCGCTCGAGGTCGGCCCGCCCAGCCTCGAGGACGCCTACCTGACCGCGATCGGCGAACTGCCTGGGAGCAACTCATGACCGACACCGCCATCCGCCGGCTGCCCAGCGCCGGGACGCTGCTCCTGGCCCAGATCCGCTACCAGGCCAAGCTGCTGGCCGGCGGCCGGGCCGTGGTTATCGGCGTGGGCCTACCGGTGATCCTGCTCATCGCGTCCAGCACCAGGCAGGCCCATCCCGGCGCCGCCGATATCGCCGGGTACGCATGCTTCGGCCTGACGCTGACCGCCTGGAACACCTACGGCGTGCGTCTGGTCGCGGCACGCGAGGCCGGCGTGCTCAAGCGCTGGCGGGCCACCCCGTTGCCCCGGTGGTGCTACTTCCTCGGCCGGATCGCCGCCTGCGTGATCGTAGCCGCGATCGCCGGGGCGGCCACGGTGCTGGCCGCCGTGCTGCTCTACCACACTCACCTAAGCTCGTCCGCCTGGCTCGGCGCGCTGGCCGCGTTCGTCCTGGGCGGGGCCGCCTGGGCCGCCGCGGCCACCGCCCTGTCCGCCGCCATCCCCACCATCGAGGCCGCGGCGCCCACGCTGCTGCTGATCTACTTTCCCACGATCGTCATCTCCGGCGTGATCGGCTCGATCAGCGAACCCCACTGGCTGTACACCCTGGCCACCTACCTGCCGGCCCAGCCGCTGATCAGCGCGGTGACCAGCGCGCTGAGCCACCCGCCCGGGACGCCGCTGCTGCCCGTCCGGGACGTCGTCGTGCTGGCCGCCTGGGCCGCCGCGGGCCTGGCCACCGCCGTCGCCGTGTTCCGCTGGGAACCGCACCGGCCCGTCGGCCGTCGGCCACCGCGCCGCTAAGACCCCGCCGCAAATCTTGATCCTGCGGCACCTTCGTGCCACAAGCTTGCCGCCGAAGATTCCACCGGGCATGTCCACTTTCGGGTGACGCTCGCCACCTAGGGTTCCTCCTACTGTCGGGCCTTGACCTGCATATCTATGCGCCCCGGGCGCGCTGCGGGTCGGCGCCGAGCCTGGGCTCGAGCAGGCCCGTTCGTAAACCCCGCACCATGAAGGAGAATGACGTGACTACTAGCAAGACCACCCTTCATCCCGACCTGCGCCGGCCGGTCCTGGTTCGGGCCGATGAGGCTGAGCGCCTCGATTCCATCGGGCACGTACTGCTGGCGGACAGCAGCACGACTGGAGGCGCGCTCAGCAGCCACAGGGTCGCGCTCGCCCGCGGAGCCGACGGCGCCGTCCCGCACCGGCACGACAAGGCTTCCGAGCTGTTCTTCATCCTCAGCGGTCAGCTCGACGTCCTGGCCGGGGACGACGTCATCACCACGGCCGCCGGCGACCTGCTCGTCGTGCCTCCGGGCCTGGCCCACGCGTTCGGCGCGCATCGCGGCTCGGCCGCCGAGGCGCTGATCGTCATCACCCCAGGCATCGAGCGATTCGACTACTTCCGCCACGTCGTCCGCCTGCGCGCAGGCACCGAGCCGCGCGAGGTCCTGCTGGCCCTTCAAAATCGTTTCGACACCCACTTTGTCGAAAGCGCCGCCTGGCACGGCGCCCGCGCGAGCTAGGGCCCGAGGGCACTTGCACCTGGCCAGGCACGCACCACCGCCGTTCGGCAGAAAAATCCCGCGACATACACCGACCGGATCCTCGGCCAGCTCGGCTGGATCAACCAGGAAGGTCTTTCCTCGATGCGCAGCATGGTTACCACATCCGGAGCCGGTTCCGGTAACGAGTCGGGCCCGGCCCAGGCGCCGAAAACGGCAGAGCCGAGAGCTCCGATGCCGGACAACCGGACGCCGCCGGCGGGCGCGAGCATGGGGCGGCGCGGACCGCTAGTGGCCTATCTCGCCGCGCTGGTCGCTCTCGCCGGCATCCCGATTCACCTGTATTGGGCCCTCGGCGGGACCTGGGGGCTACCCGGCGGCGCGGCCACGGCCGACCTGCCCGGCCTGCACGCGACCAACGCGATCGTCTCGGTCCTGCTGGCGGTCGGCGCGGCCTTGCTTTTCGGGCTCACCAGGCCCTGGGCGCGTCGGCCACCGGCCTCGGTCATGCTGGCGCCGCTGTGGCTCGGCTCGGTGGTGTGCATCTCACACGGCCTTTACGGGCTGGCCACCAAGGGGCTTTACGCTGCGGGCGCGCATTCTGCTGTCAGTTGGCCCGAGCCACTGACGGCTGCGCAGAAGAACCTCGCGGCGCTGCGCGACCTCGGCGTGTTCGAGCCCTGGTTCCTCGCCCAGGGCCTGCTGCTCCTGTTCGCCGGCCGCTGGTTCGCGCGCACCGCCGCCGGACGCCGCTGGTGGACGCTTTCGCTGATCGCCGGAACCGTGCTAGCCATCGCGTTCGGCGTCGCCCTCACCGTCGCCCACCGGCATTTCGCGGTGTCCTGACCGGCAGCGGGAAACCGCGGCGGGCTTCGACCAACTCGCCTGGGCTGCATGTCCCGGCGCGATTACCGGCGGGAATACCGGGCAGGGTACCAACATGGCCGAGGTGGCTGAGCCGCCCTTCGCGGCCCCATCGGAGGTGGCCTCCGAACGAGATGTCCTGCTGGCCACCAAGCTGCATGTGCCCAGGCCGCGCCCGGACCTGGTGCCGCGCCCGCGGTTGGCGGAACGATTCGACGAAGAGCTGGCGCGTGGGTTGATGCTGGTCTGCGCCCCGGCCGGGTTCGGCAAGACGGTCCTGGTGGCCGACTGGGCGCGGCGCGGCCAGCAGCCGGTGGCGTGGCTGTCGCTCGACGTCGGCGATAACGACCCGGCGCGATTCTGGCGTCATGGTGTGGCCGCGCTGGACCAGGCGAGGCCGGGAATCGCCGGACGGGTGGGGCCGTTGCTCGGCCCGCCCGCGCCCCCGTCGTACGAGGGGCTGGTGACCGCGCTGATTAACGAGCTGGCCGCCGGGCCCGATGCGGATCAGGTGCTGCTGGTGCTCGACGACTACCACCTGATTGACTCCGAGGCCGTGCACGAGTCGCTGGCGTTCTTGCTCGAGCACCGGCCGCCGGGACTGCACCTGGTGCTAGCCAGCCGCAGCGACCCACCGCTGCCGCTGGCCCGGCTGCGGGGCGGTGGGCAGCTGGCCGAGCTGCGCGCCGCGGAGCTGCGGTTCAC
>JBAUAY010001082.1:0-4564 GCA_049676235.1 Streptosporangiaceae bacterium | reverse complement strand
AAACCTGGTCGATCTCGTCAACAAGGTCGTCGACGGCGTCAGCGGCTGCACGTTCGTCGTGCGCATCTGCTTCGGCTCGTTCCGCCGCCTGCCGTACGCCAAGCGCACCTACCGCTGGTTTTCCCCGGCACTGCTCGACGCCAACGTGCACGGGTTCAGCGTGGAATTCGACGCCCGCGAGATAGCCGAGATCGACCTGGTCGGAAAATGGGACCGGGAGCGGGTCCTCTCCGCCGGGCTGATCGACATCAAAACACACTACTGCGAGACACTGGAGGACATTATCGAGCGCGTCCGCACCTGCCTGGAATACCGAGATCTGGAGCGGCTGGAGATCTCCACCGACTACGGCCTGCGCCGCGTCCCTCGCTACCTGACGATTAGCAAGATGTCCGCCGCCGCCGAGGCCGCCCGCCGTCTGCGCGCAAGCGGCTGATCCCCTCTAATCCCGAACGGCCCGGGGTTTCACACCCCATTGACATGATTTATGCATGAATCATGCTTTTTCTATCCAGGCGAAACGAGGAGGTTTCAGATGAGTATCGCAAGCTCCAGCGCCAGACACACATCCACGCTGGTCGCCCGTATCCCAACCGACGACTCTCTCCCGCGCTGGCGGGCATGGGTCGCCGTGCACCCGGTCGGCGGCTCATTGCTGGCTGGCGCCGTCGCGACCCAGTTCGCGACCGTTTTCGGCATCTGGTTCCGCGGCTTCGGACTGCCGACGCTCAACTGGCCCACCGTGAACGGCATGCTGATCATCCCGACCGCTTCTCCCGCCGCGCAGTACTTTGCCGGACTGCTTTCCCACTTCATCGACGGCGTCTTTTTCGCCCTGCTGTTCGCGCTGCTCTTCCATCCTCTGGTCCCGCTGCGCAACACGCTCCTGGGAAATCTGATCAAGGCAATAGCATACGGCACCGTACTGGCGATCATCAGTGCCTCCTGGTGGGTGCCGGCCGTGTACGTCCCGCACCACGCGGGCTTCCTCAGCACTAGCCTCGGGTGGAAGGTGACATTCGGCATCTTCCTATGGCACTGGATTTACGGATATTTCCTCGGCACGGTCTATTGCCCGCTGCCGAAGGCCCAGAAAGGACCGAGCGAAGAGCCTGCGGAGGCCCCGTCCGAGACCACGACCCCGCTGGGCGCCGGGTCCGTGTAGCGCAAGCGCAGGTCCGCCCGGCGGGCAAGCACCCGCCGGGTCGGCCCTGTGCGTCAAGCGTCCGTGCCTGACCGGGTCCTGTCTGGCTCGATTACTGGATTTGGCGTGTAGTTCACCTCGATGATTCAGGGCAAGCCGAAGCTGCCAGCGACTCGGCGGTATTAGCCAGCCAGGCCCCCAGTGGATGGAAGCCGTAGCCCATCTTGAACGTGAGAGCGGCCCCCTCCTTGAATACGCCGTGATCAAGGTGGCGTCCAGGTCGATGACCAGCCAGCCCGTCAGGATCTTCCCGGCGATGGTCAGCCACGGGAACCCGGCCGGCCTCGCCGCTATCAGCGACCAGACGTGAGCGCGGACCGCCGCCCGCACCCGGGCGATCTTGTCCAGCGTGCCGGATCGGCCAGTTCCAGCGTCCGCCGCACCGTCGTGTCACTGGGGCGCAGCGCCGAAAACCTGTTCCTGGTGTGCCAGCAGGGTGATGTCGGTCATGCTGGTGGCTCCCAGCGTGATCGCGACCGCCATGCTCACCAGCGCGACACCGCGGTCCACCAGCGGGAACTTCCCCGCCCGCGCCAGCGCGGATCCTAGCGCCGCGGTCAGCCCGGCCCGGTCGGCCAGCTTGCGTAGCAGCACCGCCCCGGCATGTCCCACCAGCCCGCCGTCTTCAGCGGTGACCAGCAGCCCGTGATCCCGCGGCGTATCCTTCATCGCGAGCGCTCCTGCCTGGAAGTTACAAGCGTGTCGTAACCTCGTAATTCCCCCGGACAGGGGCGCTCTTCGCTGCTGAACGTGCTTTACACCGCTGGCAGTCTCGCCGCGCGCCGCCCCAGCAGCCCCGTCCAAAGGCCGCTTGTTACCGGCTGCACTATCTGAGGACCTGGCGGCAGCGTTCCATGAGGTTGAATCGGCAGCCGTTGTTGGTGATCGTCGGCGTGGATCGGACCTCCATCCGCGCAGCGAACTGATGACGGCGAACGGTCACTGAAGGTAGCCGCCGCGCCCGCCCATCCCGCTGATGACACCTTAGGCGGGGCACTGGGCGGAGGGCTCACCACTACGTTCGCCGATCCCCCGGTCACCCGAACGGCCAGGCAGAACGCCGAGCCGGCGCACTCTTCGGGTGGCGGGTTTGCCGTGACCGGGCGGCTCCGGACGGCCAGATCTAGGCGGGCTGGCTCCCTGGCGTATATCCCAGGACCGGATCGTGGCGGAGCCGTATCCACCTCGTGGTAGGTACCCGGATCGCGATCGGCACTTGGGGACGGGAGTGTCAAGGGATGGGCGCCCGGCGCCGGTGCGCCGGGCGCTCATGACGTGCTCGATCCTGGATGCGGCCTTCAGTAACTAAAGGTTGTCGCTCCTTCGTCCCCGATCCACTCCCACAGCTGGACGCTGCCGGCCAGTTCGGCATTGGGTAGCAGCCCGCCCTTGTCCAGCTGCTTGGCGTTGAAGCAGACCGGGCAGACCATGAACCGGCCGCCGGC
The DNA here is from genome assembly GCA_049676235.1 of Streptosporangiaceae bacterium. Classification (GTDB taxonomy): domain Bacteria; phylum Actinomycetota; class Actinomycetes; order Streptosporangiales; family Streptosporangiaceae; genus Palsa-504. The sequence continues at coordinate 1,915 of JBAUAY010001082.1, read as the reverse complement.
TTTGTCATACCTGGCCAGCAAGTCGGGCAGCGGCGGGCAGCCCTCGCACGCCACGCCTACCGCCACGCCGTCCAGCGCGAGCCGGACGGCTTCCTTGGCCTGGAACATCAGGGTCGGCCGCCCTGATTCGGCGGCGCCGACCGCGACGAGGAACGCCACGGTCACCTTCTCCGGGTCCTCCAGGCCGGTGCTGAGACTGATCACTGCCTTTCCCGCCATGACTGGCCCCCTCTCCTTCGGTGCCACCTAGGCCGGCCCGGGTCCGCATGGCCCGCGTCAGCCTTAGTTAGCACGATCGTTCGTACTAAATGAACGTACGACCGGTCGTGCTATCTTGTCAAGACGATGACCGAGACCGCCGCACAGGAAAACCGCGCCCAGCGGCGCCCGCGCGCCGACGGGGAACGCACCCGCAGCGCGATCTTGCGCGCCGCCGCGTCGCTGGCCACCGTGGACGGCCTGGAGGGCCTGTCGATCGGGCACCTGGCCGCGGCCATCGGCATGAGCAAGAGCGGCCTGTACGCGCACTTCGGCTCCAAACAGGAACTCCAGCTGGCCACCGTGCAAGAAGCCGGGAGGATCTTCGCCGACGAAGTCGTCCAGCCCGCCCTCGCCGCCCCGCCCGGCCTGGCCCAGCTCGCCGCGGTATGCGAAGCGTTCTTCGAGCACCTGCGGCGGCGCACCTTCCCCGGCGGGTGCTTCTTCGCGGGCGCCGCCCTGGAGATGGGCACCCGCCCCGGCCCGGTCAAGGAAGCAGTCGCCGGCTTCCAGGCCGGGTTCGTGGACCTGCTCCGCGGCTTCGCCGCCACCGCCATCGAGCAGAACCAGCTCCCGCCCGGCGAGGACCCCGACCAGCTCGCCTTCGAACTGAACGGCATATGCCTGGCCGCCGACGCCAACTTCGTCCTGCACGACAACCCCGCGGTCCTGGACCTGGCCCGCCAGGTCGCGCACCGCCGGCTCGGCCTCGACAGCGGCGGCCACCCCGGCAGCCGGTAAGGCCGTGGCCCGGCCCGCCGCCGTACACACGAGCAAACAAGAACCCACCCCCGCCCCGGAGCGCCCGCCCCGTAACCCCGATCTGTGCGATCTCGCCAATCCACCGCCGAAATGAGCCATCCGCCATTATCGGCGGTTATCTGACCGCCAGGAGGACCTTCACGGCGTCCAGTCGAACCCGGGCTGAGCTGCCCGCCACCACTCACAGGGTCACGAAGCGTGAGCCTCAGACGAGGATCTCGGTCGACTCGTTACAGCTATGGATCCCGCGGAGCGGTCAGAAGTCGTAGCCAATGAGCGATGCCGGAAGTTGCCGAGCTGTGACCAGATACGGACGCCCCCAACACCGACCCCGGCGACGCTCACCGCACCCATCGGGTGCGCGCTCAGACACCGCGCTTGCCAGGCGGCAGGCACAAAAGCGCAGCTCAAAGCCGCAAAGAAATCATTACTTCCCAGTCAGCGGATCAACGCTGAAGCCCGGAGGTTCACGTCCACGGGAACTGCTAGCCTGGCACCGCCGTCTGATCACCCGCAAGTGGACCTACCCGGGACGGCCTGGCCGCCCGCGGAGTAGCCAGGAGATCCGCGACCTGGTGCTGCGGCGGGCGGGGGAGAACCCGGCGTGAGGGTACCGCCGGATGCACGGCGAGCTGACCCGCCTCGGCCACCACATCAGTGAGGCGACCGTCCGCCGGATCCTCCGCGTCCGGGCTGCCGGCGTGACAATCTACGTTGATGTGTTCCGCCCTGCCGGTGATGAAAAGGTGCCGGTCATCGTCGCGTGGAGCACCACTCGCCTCGATAGAACACCACCACCGCAGGCTTACCATCCCGGGCCACCGCCAGGGTGGTGGACCGGCCGTGGGCGTCGAGGAGGTCACCATCCGGCATCTCCGTCCCGGGAGCCGCTACG
>JBAUAY010001081.1:0-4308 GCA_049676235.1 Streptosporangiaceae bacterium | reverse complement strand
CCAGTCACCCGCCAGACGCTACCCGCGGCCACCGGAACCATCTTGAACGCTCGTGCGGCCCCGCGGTTCCCGGCCCCGCGCACTCCCGGACGACTCCGCCTCAGGCACTCCGGACCCGCCGATAGGTGCGGCCGAACCTTTGCGGCCTCACGGCGCGCGGCGGTCGCCGATCGGGCCGATCTGCGCTCTTGGCTCGCGCGCTCATGCCGATGACGGAGTGCTTAGCGTCCGGCCGCCGGAGGCCGCACAGCGGCACCTACCGATCGCGGCGCCGTCGCGGTCGAGCTCGCCACAGGGACAGGCCTGTTCACTCGAGTCCTGCAAGGCTGCGCCGGGTTGGTTGTTGCCTTTGAGCCCGACGAACGGAGGCAGCATGCGCGCGGCGCGGTCACCAGGCGCGCAGGTCTGCCCGACGGTCCGGCCGCCGATGCATCACCGCCGCAGTCTGCGTGGTGACCGGTCCGTGGCTTCCGGGTCCGCGAAGAGTGCGCTGAGATCGTCATCGGCGCCGGTCGATCCGGTCGCATGCGGCCGGCACTGAGTCGGCAGCGGACGAAAGGCCAGTCGTTAGAACGCGGTGCTTGCCAGCCAGCCATCCACCACGGCGCTGTCCCCGTAAACGGTCACTGCCGGATCGGAAACCGGCCTTCGCCGCATCAGCACGAGCAGCAAGCTGGCGGCCGGGCCGGTAAGGGCGGCATCGCCCTTGCCATGACCCGGCTCAACTGTCAGGCCGCCCGCGTCGTGCCGGATCATCCATTCGCCGCGGCCACCAAGTCCGTCATCGGTTGCGTGTATGTGCAGGCCAGCACCGGCGGTCAGCGCCTTAGTCCGCTCGCCGGAGTTGCCGAGCCCGCCGGTCAGAAGCATCAGCCATTCGTCGATGGCATCGGCAGCTATCTCCGCTTCAATGACTGGCTCGGGCTCAGCACCCGCAGCGAGCTGGGCGTCGGCTCGGTGCACCAGCGTCTCGTGCGCCATCCGGCGTATCCAGAAACCGGCAGGCGTCGGCCCGGTGAACGACCAGACGAGATCACTGCCCGCTTCCCGCACGGCGTCGACGATCCGCGCCGCGCCGGCATGCAGCCACGCGCGCTGCTCGGCGCGATCATCCGGCAGCTTGCCGTCCGGCACCTCCCGGAACGGAATGAACGCGTCAGACCTTGTACGCGTGATCTCGGCGGCCCACCGGTGCGCCCTGCCAACGTGCGTGACAAGCTGACGCAGTGTCCATTCCGGGCAGGTGGGGATCGGCAGGCTCTGATCATACTCAGCCAAGATCTCCGCCAGCCCTGCTGTGCTTGCCTCGATCTCGGCGACGTACCGGTCGGCATAGAGCTGCGGCATGGCGCTCCTTCCTGGTGATCTGCGGCGGCTAGCCTAGCCACGCCCTGACTGTAAGCCTGTCCAGGCTCCACAGGGTCCGCGCTGGCTGATGAGCAGGGCGTGGGTCGGCGCTTGCTTGTGCTCACCAGGCGGCAGCCGCTGGCATGTCTATGGGTTGGCGGCGTCCCCTGTCGGATGGGGTGCCGAGCCCGCGAGCGGGGTGTCGTCGAGGTATCTGATCTCGTAGACGCGCTCGGTGAACCTCCAGCCGTCCGAAGTGCGCTGGTAACGGTCGTGGTAGATGCCATAGTTCAGCTCCGACCTGCCATCGCGAAAGCGCGTGAGCTCCGACATGTAGGCCCGGCCGGACGCGATGTCGCCGTCAAGCACAATCGTGCCCGGGTGCGTGGTTTGCACCATATAGTCCAGCAGAGCCTGCAGTTGCTCGCCCCCGCCGCGCATGTCCTCCCGGCCGACGGCCCCGGCGTAAGTGTGGGGGAGCCGCACCGTACCGTCTTGGGTGAACAGTGACGCGAGACGGTCGTAGTCGTGCATCATTACCGTGTCGGTGAACTCGCCGCGCAGCGCCTCGATCTCAACGCGGTCAGCGATGGCCTGCAGCTCGCTCATCGGGTCCTCCTTCGTCTGTGCTCCGGTGCCCGCATCACCAACATTGTCACCCGCTAACCAAGTCGTCCTGATGCAGGAACCGGATGCCCACCCGCAGTCTTCCTGTGGAGAGTGGGAGCCGGCGACGGCCCTCCGGCGCTGGATTTAGGCGAACTGCAACTCAAATGGCGTTGTCGCGTTGTGCCATCGCCCATCGGGGCGCGGACTGGTACCGCTGGCGCGGCACGTCAGCCATCGCCCGCGTGGCGGCGCAGCCTCCGTGCAGCTGCCCGAGGCCGGACAGGCCGCCGGCGGGCCGTGCCCAGCGCTTGAGGCCAAATGGCTGCATCGACATCCGGTTGCACCCCGTAACCACGACAGCGATCAGGCACGCGCAAGTACCTGCCTGCGTCGGCATAACCGCGCCGAGAACGATGGGCACGGCGACAGAAGACTGGTTGTTATGCGCGCCATGGTGGAGTGACTGAGTTAAGTCGTGCGGGCCTCCGCCGCACCCGGCGGTGTGCCCGTTGCGGGTCAAGGGCGGCCACGCGGGCGTAGTCGCTGTACTCGCCCTGACGTGCCATCGTGTCGAGCATCGACTGCAGGTCATCCGTGATGCGGGGCGCGCTTCAGCCCGAGCGGGTCGGGTCGGCCGGTAGGTCTGGCGAATCACCGAGATCTGGTGATGACCTCTCACCTTCCCGTCGGCCACCGTTGGTCGTTGTGAGGATCCGCGCGGGCGCCACCGGCCGACCCCGTAGCCCTGTTTGAAGGCCGGGAGGAAGTGGAGCAGGAGTGAGCTTGCAGGTATATGACGACTTCGGCAAGGCCGGCTACTCGCTGACGGATTACAACGAGAAGTGGATGACACCGAACGGTTTGGGAGAGATGGCTGTCGAGGATACGCGCAGCTTCAGCGGCGGGCGCTTCCACTTGAGCGCGGTCCCATTCCAGACGGGAGCCGACGTCGGTGTCGATGATCACCGGAAGTATCTGGCCGTCTCAACGCACACCTTTCCGGTGCCTCCCGACGGAACGCTCGTCCTATCGGCGGACGTCAAAGCCTCGACTCCCGGTACGGTGCCCGGGCTGACCCAGCTCGGTGTCTACGGGCCGTCCGGATCTTGGCTTGAGCCCGCCAAGGGGCCGACGCGACCGCAGTACACGGCCCGACGGTTGCAGGGACAGCAGGCTGGTGTCGTGATGAACGTACTCGACTTCTGTACGGGGCAAGTGTTCGACTGGTTCATCGCCTCGGACACGGCCTTCGCGCTGATCGAACGGCTGCCGACGGTTGTCACCGGGAATGTCGGCAACCCGGATTGCGGTGCCGCGACCGAGGTCGGTCTCAGCAAGATGTACACGCAGATCATCCGAGAGGTTCCGGTGCCCGCTGAGCAGTGGCATCACCTTGACATCGCGCTTAGTCGCCGCGACGGAGAGGCTTGGGTCGACTACTTCCTTGATCATCAACTGATCGCACATGTAGAGAAGATCGGGATTCCGCTCGACAAACAGGGAGTCCCGTTCACTGGTATCTATACCTCGGCTGGCGACGGGGAGCTGGTCGCCGGTCAATTGGACTCTGTGCGTTTTGGGCACGGGTTCTTCTCCCTCCTGGACGCGTTTTCGTTTCAGCACCCGGAAGCACCAGATCTGAGTGTCTCGATACCCGTAGGGGACGCCTCAGGCCGCGGCGCAGCCGGCCGCGCACGGCTGTTCGGGCAGGGCGCAGTCGGATCTTTCGGCAACTTCACGACGTTGACGATCACCGGGCCGGCAGGCAGGTCCGACATCGTCAGCGCGCTCGCCGCGGCGCGCAGCTAGCGCGGCCCGCGCCGGAAGTGAGCGCGCCACGGCGTGTGCGACTACCAGCGAAAACACCCAACTCAAGGGAGACGATATGGCGTTTGTGATGCGGGATGAGTGGAAGGAAGAGCCGGTCTCCACCACCGGCGCGGAGTACGTCGAGCCGTCGGCGACGGAGCTGATCAAGCCGGGCCAGCGGATCTCGCACTTGTTTCCTCGCGCGGTCATGGAGGAGTTCGTCCTGCAGCGGGTAACCGAGCGGGTCTGGTGGGTTACCCGGCAGTTCTACGGGTCCCTGTTCTACGTCGGGAAGCGGGGCGTACTGCTGTTCGATCCCTTCCTCGGCGGAGCCGACGCGACCCTGGCGGCGATCGCCTCGGTGACGTCGCTACCGGTGACGGCGGTTGTGTACTCGCACTTCCACGCCGACCACATCGGCGGGTCGCGGCGGCTGTTCGAACTGCTCGCCGCGGCGCCGCCGCGGGTGATCGCATCGGAGCACACCGCCATCTGGATGTCGCGGTTCCGGTCGGACCTCCCCCGCCCGGCCGACGTCCTCGA
>JBAUAY010001080.1:0-2461 GCA_049676235.1 Streptosporangiaceae bacterium | reverse complement strand
GGCCAGTGCCGCCGCGACCCGCGGGGCGCGCAGCGTCCGGCGCACCAGCAGGCGCGCCTCGCGCGGCAGTCGCAGCACCATCCAGGCGAAGCAGGCCGCGGTGGCCACCGCCACCGTGCCGAGGGCGATCACGAACGGCAGCCGGTCCACGTGGGTGACCGCGGGAATCCAGATCAGGATCAGCGCGATCAGCGTGAACACGTAGATCGTCCGCGACACCGTGCGGAGCAGCACCACGTCGATGTTCCTGCTGTAGATGCGCTCGTCCGGCGTGGCCCGGGCGGCACTGATGAAATGCCTGATGGCCCCAGCCGTGTCATGCCGCCTGAGCCTGATCCGGCCAAGTTCGTTCATCGCGCCGCTGTGCCCGGGGTCGAGCGCCAGGGCCCGTTCCTGATGCTCGCGGGCGCCGGCCAGGTCGCTGCGCGCCAGGCTCACCTTGCCGGAGAGAAAGTGCACGTCCGGCTCGTTCGGGGCCAGGCCGCGGGCGCGGGCCGCCGCCTCGGTGGCGACGTCCAGCCGCTGGGCGGCCAGGGCGGCCTGGGCCACGCACACGTGCGTCTGCCAGTAGCTGGGCGCCAGGCGGCACGCCTCGTACGCCGCCCGCAGCGCGTCCGGATAGTTACTCAGGTGGACCAGGGCGTTGCTGGCCAGCCGGTGCGGCCACTCGTCAGCCGGATCGAGGGCCGCCGCCCGATTGGCGGCGGTAACCGCCTCGCTGTAGCGGTCCGCGCCCAGGTGCGCGCGGGCCATCAAGCACCAGGCCCGGCTGCTCTCCGGTTCGGCCGAGACCACGCGGGCCAGCAGCTCAGACGCCTCGTCGAAACGCCTGACGTCGAGCATCACCGATGCCCGCGCCAGCTCCTGCCCGAGCTCGATCATGACCGTGCGCTCATAACCGGGCCCTCATATGAGGCGGCGCTTACGCAGGTAGGCGGCTAGGTCGTCGTAAGTCCCGCCCTCGTTGGCGAACAGCGCCACGTTGCGAGCCACATCGAACCACGCGCCGAGCGACGGCTTGACCTCGGCGATGGCCGCCTCGAGGTCGGGCGTGCCGATCATCCGCGCCTCGCCGCGGCGGACCGAATCCATCAGCGCCCGCTCGGCGGCCGTCTCGCAGATGTGCGCGATGTCGGCACCGGAGTATCCGTCGGTCCGCCTGGCCAGGTTGGCCAGGTCGATGCCCGCGACCGGGCGGTCCTTCAAGTGGTACCGGAACACCCCCTCGCGCGCGGCCGCATCGGGCGGCAGGACCAGCAAGGTCCGGTCGAACCGGCCGGGCCTGCGCAGCGCGCTGTCCACGTCCCACGGGTGGTTGGTGGCCGCCAGCAGGAAGACGCCCTCGTTGTTGCCCGAGACGTCGTCCAGCTCCAGGAGCAGCTGGTTGACCGCGCTGCGCATTGGCGTGTGCCGCAGTTGCGAGCGTTTCTGCCCGATGGCGTCCACCTCGTCAAGGAACAGCACGCACGGCGCGTTCCGCCGGGCGACCTCGAACAGCTCGTGGATGTTCCGCTCGCTCTGCCCGACGAACATGTCGATGATGTCGGCGAAGGACACGGCGATGAAGCTGGCGCCGAGCTCGCCCGCCACCGCGCGGGCGATGAACGTCTTGCCGCAGCCCGGCGGCCCGTCAAGCAGCAGCCCGCCGCGCAGCGACTTGCCGTAAAGCCGGCGCAGGTCCGGGTTGCGCATCGGGGCCAGGAAGGCCGCCTCCAGCCGCTGCTTCACCTCGGTCATGCCGGCTACGTCGGCGAGCGTGAGGCCGGCGTGCTCGGCGTCGTACGCCTCCGCCTCGTCGATACCCGCCGAGGCTGAATCCGCCGCGTCCCCGTCGCCGACGAACATCGCGGGCAGCACGTCGCGCAGCTCGTCTTCGGCCTGAGACCAGTCATAGTGCGAAGGCTTGCCTGCCTCGCCTGGGTGCGGCCCGGGGTCGGCGTCCGGCCGGGAGGCGCCGAGCGGCGGCGGGGCAGGCAGCCCGGCCCGTTCGGGAGAAATGACCGGAGGATCGGCCGGCGGCTGGGCCGCGGCCTCAGCCCGCCCAGGACCGGAGTCGCGCAGCAGGCCGAGCGCGCGGTCGTTGCCCGGGTCGCGCTGCAGGACCGCGCCGATCTGCCTGACCGCCTCGTCCCGCTGACCGGCCTGCAGGAGCATCGTCGCCAGGTGCAGGCGGAGCGGCACGTCGTCGGGCATCGCCTCGACCGCCTTGCGCAGGCTGTCCAGCACGGTGGGTTCGGGTTCCATGCATCCGTCCGGTCCGTAAAAGTCGGTTCGCGCTCGCGGGGTTGCTACCCCTTACAGGGTAGTGCGCCAGCTCGCCCTCAGGCCCACAGAGCGGTCACGCCGAATCCCAGGCGGGCCAGCAGCCGCCGCAGCAGGGGCAGCGAGACGCCGAGCACGTTGCCGTGATCGCCGTCGATGCCGTCTACGAACCAGCCGCCGCGGCCGTCCAGCGTGAATG
>JBAUAY010001079.1:0-2417 GCA_049676235.1 Streptosporangiaceae bacterium | reverse complement strand
GGTGAAGGCCGCCTGAGGCAGCGGCGCGTCCGGGTCGCCGCCCTGCGCGCGGATCATGGCCCGGTAGGCGGCCAGCGCCCGGCCGTCCGCGATGGCCGCGGCCGGATCGCCAGCTGTGTCACCAGCCAGGCCGACCAGGGCCAGCATCTGCCTGGCCAGGACGAGGGTGACCTCCATCAGGTCGGCTGGCCCGTCTCCGTGCAGCGCCGCGACGGCCTCCGCCACCTCGACGGCGTTGCCGACCGCGCGGCCCAGCGGGACGTCCATCGCGGTCAGCAGCGCACTGGTGCGCACCTGGTGCTCCTCGCCGAGGGCGACCATCGTCTCGGCGAGCTCGCGGGCTTGGTCCTGGCTCTTCATGAACGCGCCGGTGCCTACCTTGACGTCCAGGACGAGCGCGCTGGTCCCCTCGGCGATCTTCTTGGACATGATCGAGCTGGCGATGAGCGGGATGGACTCGACCGTCCCGGTGACGTCCCGCAGCGCGTAGAGCCTGCGGTCGGCCGGCGCCAGCCCGGATCCGGCGGCGCAGATCACGCACCCGGCGCTGGCCAGGACGGCGAGCGTCTCGTCCGGGGTCAGCCCGGCGCGGAAGCCGGGGATCGACTCGAGCTTGTCCAGCGTGCCGCCGGTATGGCCGAGGCCGCGGCCGGACAGCTGCGGCACGGCGGCGCCGCAGCTCGCGACCAGGGGCGCGAGGATCAGGCTGACCTTGTCGCCGACCCCGCCGGTCGAGTGCTTGTCCACGGTCGGCCTGGCGATGGAGGACAGGTCAAGGCGATTCCCGGAGGCGATCATGGCCGCAGTCCACGTTCTCAGCTCCGCCCCGTCCAGGCCCCGGAAGTAGATCGCCATCAGCAGCGCGGACATCTGCTCGTCCGCGACCTCGTGCCGGGCATACGCCTCGAACAGCCACCTGATGTCGTCGTCGGCCAGCCGGTGCCCGTCCCGCTTGGCCCGGATCAGGGTGGCCGCGTCGGTCATGGCCGGGGCTCCCGGCGGGCGGCGAGATCGGTGTCGGTGAAGGCCGCCGGGAGCAGGACCCTGAGCTCGACCGGGCCTTCCGCGGTCTCGACGAGCAGGTCGCCGCCGCCGGCCTCGAGCAGCAGCTGGCGGCAGCGGCCGCAGGGCAACAGCGGCTCGCCGTCCCCCGCGACCACGGCCACGGCCAGCAGCGGGCCCGCGGCGCCGGAGGCGTGGAACGAGCTGACCAGGCCGCACTCAGCGCACAGGGTCAGGCCGTACGAGGCGTTCTCCACGTTGCAGCCGGTGATGACCTGGCCGTCGCTGGCCTGGGCGGCCGCACCGACCCGAAGCCCGGAATAAGGAGCGTAGGCCCGTTCCGCCGCGGCCACGGCCGCCACACGCAGAGCTGGCCAGTCGATGATCACTTGATGACTCTAAAGGAAGTCTGCGGGAGCGGGGTCCGGGCGTGCCAGCGGTTACGGGTAACGCCCCTGCGTACGACGGCACTTCCGCGCAGGATTTGGTCGGCTTGCAGGGCCGGCCGCCTTGTAGGAAGGCACCAATACCCCGGCCGGAAACCCCGGGTGTCTGTCTGGCAGGCTAGAAATACCATCATGATCGGGTTCCGATTCGGCAACGAGCAGGCCAGATGGCCGCGTGTCTCTTTCCCAGCGGAGACCACCAGGCATAACCTGCGGGTCAACCCAGGACGATTTGCGAGGCCAGGCGCTGCGGCGTGCTGGCCCAGTGGAGGTAAGCGTGAAATACAGCGCATGGGCCACAGCGGCGCTGGCCGTGTCGGCGACGCTGGTCATTGCCGCGTGCGGCAGTAGCACCAGCTCGGCCCCGGCCGCCGGCAGCAGCACCTCATCGAGCGCGTCGGCCAGCTCGACCGGTTCGGCGGCGACCACGGCCAAGTTCCTCGGCTGCATGGTCACCGACACCGGCGGCATCAACGACCGCTCGTTCAACGCCTCGTCGTGGGCGGGCATGCAGGCGGCCGCGAGCGGCAACAGCAACATCAGCGTCAAGTACCTGCAATCGACGACGCAGAGCGACTACACGCCGAACATCAACACGTTCATCGGCGAGAAGTGCAACATCATCGTCACCGTGGGCTTCCTGATGGGCGCCGCGACTGAGGCCGCGGCCAAGGCCAACCCGACCCAGAAGTTCGCCATCGTGGACTGCTCGTACGCCACGGGCTGCCTCACCGGCACCAAGGAATCCAACATCGACCAACTGACGTACAACACCGTGCAGGACGGCTTCCTCGGCGGATACCTGGCCGCGGGCATGACGAAGACCGGCAAGGTGGCGACGTTCGGCGGCATCGAGCTGCCGACCGTGACGATCTACATGGACGGATTCTGGGACGGCGTGCAGTACTACAACACCAAGCACGGCACGCACGTGCAGGTGCTCGGCTGGAACGAGCAGACCCAGAAGGG
>JBAUAY010001078.1:0-4663 GCA_049676235.1 Streptosporangiaceae bacterium | reverse complement strand
GCCGCGGGCGCGGTGCCGGCGATCCCGGCCGCGATGAGCACCCCCGCCGCGCGCTCGGTGCCGCGGAACAGGTCGAGCAGGACCGCGGAAGTCCAGCAGCCAAGCGGCAGCCGGACCAGCGCGGGGTGTGCGGGCTGACCGAACGGGACACCGTGCAGGGCGTCCGTGCGCGGGCCGGCCGGCAGCGCGCGCACCACAGTGTCGGAAAGACCGGAGACCACGGGGTCGAGGGCGTGCGCACGCTCGATGCGCTCGGCGAGGGCCGCCGGCCGGGACAGCAGGGAGGCCCTGCGAGCCTTACGCGCGCGCCGGGTCATGGGAAGGAGGGATTGCCGCACGTTTAAGTGCGTACCCGTCACCTACGCTGCCTACCCTCGGAGGGGGCGCGCTGATCGAGATCGCCTCGCAGCCGGACCAGCTGGCCGCGCACGATGTCCTCGAGCTTCCGCTGGAACTCCAGCAGCAGCCGGAGCTCCTCGTCTGAGTAGCTGCCCGCGGTGGTGCGCCACGCCTTGACCAGCGGACCGAAGGTGAGGCCGATCTCGCGCAGCCCCGGCCCGGCCTTCACGTTGACGATCACCCGGCGCCGGTCGTTCGGGTCGCGTTCCCGCCGGATGAAGCCGCCCTGCTCGAGCCGGTCGAGGACACCGGTGATCGAGGCGGTGGTCAACCCGGTCGCCCGGGCCAGGTCGCCCGCGGTCATGGGGCCTGTCAGGGCCACGATATTCAGGCAGTTCAGGTCGGTGGCGTTGATGCCGATGCGTTCGGCCGATACCTGGCCGAGCAACTGCATAATCGAGCCGGCCTGGCGCATGGCCAGCAGGAAGTCGCTCTCGAGCCGATGCCGTTCGGCGCTGGTGCCTGCGGCTGGTTCCCCCCACTCCCCGTCCTCAGGCGTGCCGTGCTCTAGGGCGTCCTGCTCAGGCATGCCGCTTCTCCCGTCCTGCATGGTTGTTAGGAATCCAAGTATCTAGAAATGTTAGACAATAGCTTTCCAAGATGATAACTTCCCTAAGTATAGATCCAGCGAAGGGTGATCCTATGAGTTCCGGTGCAGAAATGCTGGCACCGCCTGACCGCCTCGGCGAGGGCGGACCAGAACCCAAGGACGCAGAAGGTGGGCTGCGCCGGTCGTCATGCTGCCGGCCGGCTTCACGAACCAGCTCGCCCGACGCGGTCACAACGCCGGGGCGGCCGCCGTCTCAGAGTGCGGCGGACCATCCATCACCATCACGAGGGGAATCATCACCATGACAAGCATCCAGGAAGACACTCGCCCGATCCCGTTCATCGGGCCGGCGGTGGGGCAGGCCCAGGCCTCGCTGGCCAAAATCCTGCTCGGCATCCTGGCTGAGTCGGGCACCAGCTACCAGGCCTACCTGGGCCTGCAGCGGCTGGATGCCCTGGGCGGCGAGGCAACCCAGGACGCCTACGAGCGCGACCTGAGCGACTGGCTCGAACTGGACGGGACGGCCGCCACCCGGCTGGCCGGCGACCTGGTCGCAGCCGGCCTGGCCGAGACCGAGAGCGGCACGATCCGGCTCACCGCACCGGGCCGGGACCTGCGCGAGGGGGTTCTCGTCGCCTCCGCGAAGATCACCGGGCCGATGCTGGCCACGATCGACCGTGGCGACCTCGAGACCACCGTCCGGACGCTGGATGACATCACCAGGCGGGCCCGGGGGATACCGGCCCGCCCGACCACCACGGAGGACAAGCGATGACCACGCAGAAACTGCCGGGCACCGACGCCGCCCGGCACGGCACCGGCGATGCCGACCTGACCATCATGCTGGCGGCGCACCAGGCGTTCCGCCGCGACCTGGCCCGGCTGGTCCGCGCGGCCGCCGTGGCCGACCTGACTGACCCGGCGAAGCGCCAGTCGGTCGCGGCCGGCTGGGACCTGTTCAAGCGCGAGCTGCACCTGCACCACACCGCCGAGGACGAGCTCATCTGGCCGGTGCTGCGGCCGCGGCTGGCGCACAGCGAGAACGCCCTGTCCGTGCTGGACGCGATGGAGGAGGAACATGAGCGTATCGACCCGCTGCTGGCCGCGGTGGACGCCGCGTTCGCGCAGCGCCAGGGATCGGCAGACGGGGCCGACGACTGGCCGGACGAGGACCGGCTTACCGATGTCATCGAGGTCCTGGCCAGCACGCTGACCGGTCATCTCGCGCACGAGGAGCAGGACGGCCTGCCGCTGATCGGCGTGGCTCTGACCAGCGCCGAATGGCGCGGCGTCGGCTTTAAGATCGCGCGGAAGAACGGCCTGTCCCGCGGGGGTGAGATGTTCGCGTGGATGCTGGACGGCGCAGGCCGCGAGGACGCCGCCGCCACGAAGGGCACGCTCCCGCCGCCGCTGCGCCTGCTGTACCGGGCCGTCTGGAAACCCCGCTTCGACAAAACCCCGCGCTGGTAAGCCCCGCCGCGCCCGCTCGGCGCCCCGGCGGCCCGGCCAGCGCCGGCACGATGGAACATCGTACCGGTTATAGCCGGCACGATGGAACATTGAGCCGATTATGGTCGGCACGCTGGGACATCGTGCCGGCATTTCCTGGCGCGAGGCTGACACGGGTGCGCTGGGTGGTATTGGTGGTGCTCATATGAACAGCTGGGCTACGGCTTGAACCGGTAGCCCATGCCCGATTCGGTCAGCAGGTACCTGGGCCGCGACGGTTCGGGTTCGAGCTTGCGGCGCAGCTGGGCCAGATAGACCCGCAGGTAGTTGCTCTCTGTCTCGTACGAGGGGCCCCAGACCTCCCGCAGCAGCTGCCGCTGGCTGACCAGGCGGCCGCTGTTGCGGACCAGGACCTCGAGCAGCTGCCATTCGGTCGGCGTCAGCCGGACGTCACTGCCGTCGCTTCTGATGACCTCCTTCGTCGCCAGGTCCACGGTGAAGTCGGCCGTCGCGACCACCGGCTCGTCCGGCGCGGGCGACGCCCGGCGGACCGCCGCCCGCAGCCGGGCGAGCAGTTCGTCCATGCCGAACGGCTTGGTGACGTAGTCATCGGCGCCGGCGTCGAGCGCGGCCACCTTCTGGCTTTCCTGGCCCCACGCGGACAAGACGATGATCGGGATCGAGGTCCAGCCGCGGACGCCGTGAATCACCTCGGTGCCGTCCATGTCCGGCAGCCCCAGGTCCAGGATGATCACGTCGGGGCGGTCGCGCGCCACCGCAGCGAGCCCGGTGGTGCCGTCCACGGCCGTGCTGACGTCATATTCGCGGGCGCTGAGGTTGATCCGGAGCGCGCGCAAGATGGAGGGCTCGTCGTCGACGACCAGCACTCGCGTCATGACCCGGCGCCGAGCGCGGACTTGTCCTCGCTCGCCGCCGGGAGCGTGATCTGGACCGTGAGACCGCCGCCCGGCGTGTCCTTGGCCATGATCCGCCCGCCCATAGCCTCGGCGAAGCCCTTGGCCACCGCGAGTCCCAGCCCCACTCCAGGGTGGCGATCGCCGACGCGGGTGAACGGTTCGAAGACGCGCTCTTTCTGCTCGTCCGGCACGCCCTGGCCATGGTCCACCACTTCGAGCAGCACCCTGTCATCGACCAGCTCGGCGTGCAGCTCGGGCGGCCGCGTGGGCGGCGAGTACCGCAGCGCGTTCGAGAACAGGTTGGCTAGGATCCGCTCGAGCAGGCCGGGATCGGCGAGTACCAGCGGGAAACCGTCGGGTACCGCCATCTCAAGCCGCAGGCAGTCGTCCAACCCGAGCAGGGCGGCCGGCGCCACCTCGTCGATCGCCGTCGGGCGCAGGAACGGCTGGAGCGATCCCGTGTGCAGGCGGCTCATGTCGAGCAGGTTGCCGATGAGGGCGTCGAGCCGGTCCGCGTTCTGCTCGATCGTCGCCAGCAGGTCGGCCTGGTCGGCTTCGGACCATTCCACGTCCGTCTGCCGCAGGCTGCTGACGCTGGCCTTGATCGAGGCGAGCGGCGTACGCAGGTCGTGGCTGACCGCCGCGAGCAGCGCGGTCCGCATCCGGTTGCCCTCGGCCAGTGCCTCGGCCTGGGCGGCCTGGGTGCGGAGCCGTTCCCGGTCCAGCGCGGCCGCCGCCTGGGCGGCGTAGCCCGCCAGCAGGGCGGGCGTGGCGGATGTGGCCTGCCCGGTGACCAGCAGGATCAGGTCGCTGCGGATGTCGATGCGCGAGGCCGCGGGCAGGCTGCCCTCGACGCCGCTCGAGGCGGTCCGCACCCACCGGCCGCCGGCCCGTTCCTGGAGTTCGGCCTGGCCGCCGTGGGTCCTGGTGAGGTGATCGAGAACCGCCGCGGGGGAGTCAGCCCCGCCTAGCACGGTCTGCGCCAGTTCCAGCAGCGAGGCCGCCTCCTCCCGGGCCCGGGCGGCCTGGACGGCGCGCCGGGCGGCGAGGTGGACCATGCTGCTGACAGCGACCGCGACCGTCACGAAGAGCAGCAGCGCCAGCAGGTTCTTGGGCTCCTGAATGGTGAACGTGTGGAGCGGCTCGGTGAAGTACCAGTTGAGCAGGAGGCTAGCGGCCACGGCGGCGAGCACGGCCGGCCAGAAGCCGCCGAGGACCGTGATGGTGACCACCGCGACGAGGTAGATGAGCAGGTCGTCAGCCAGGTTCAGGTGCGGGCGCCAGGCCGCGAGCACCGCCGTGAGCAGCGGCAGCGCGGCGGCGGCGAGGAGCACGCCCGCGATGAGCC
>JBAUAY010001077.1:0-4587 GCA_049676235.1 Streptosporangiaceae bacterium | reverse complement strand
ACCCGCGCCCGCTCGGCCGCAGGTACGGGGTGGCCGACCTGGACCAGGTGGCCGACGGGCTCGACACGTCCGCGCGCAGGCTCAGTAGCCTGCTGGCCGCGGATCGTGAGCTCGCGGTGGACGCCTCGCACCAGCTGCGCACCCCGCTGACCGCCTTGTCGATGCGGCTGGAAGAGATGATCGCGGCGGCGGACGACCCCGAGGTGGTCCGGGAGGAAGGCAGCGCCGCCCTCAGCCAGGCCGAGCGCCTGGCCGACGTGGTGACCCAGCTGCTCAGCCCGGCCCGGCGGGCGACCGCGGCTTCGGCCGCCCTCACCGGCATCGACGAGATCGTCCGGCAGCAGGTCATCGAGTGGGAGCCGGCGTTCCGCCGGGCGCGCCGCAAGCTCGTGGTGATCGGCGCGCGCGACCTGCAGGCTCACGTCACCGCGGGCGGGCTGGCCCAGGTGCTCGCCACGCTGCTTGATAACGCGCTCATGCACGGCGGCGGGACGGTGACGCTGCAGACCTCGCAGAGTGCTCGTTCGGTCGTGATCGAGGTCAGGGACGAGGGCAAGGGCGTCCCGCCGGAACTGGTGTCCCGGATCTTCGAGCGGAGCGTCAGCGGCCGTCCCGAGGGGACCGGGCTGGGGCTGGCGCTGGCGCGGACGATGGCAGCGGCGGACGGCGGTCGTGTGGTGCTGGTCAAGGCGAAGCCCGCCACCTTCGCGGTCTTCCTGCCCAGGCATCCGCTCCAGGCCGGCACCCAGCCGGTTCGCGGGCCCGCGTAACGGCCGGCGCGTGATCACGAGCGCCGGGCTGGCCGCCGCCTCGGTGGTATCCGCGGCATCGACAATCCCGGATACCGCGGCTTCCCCCGCGGCCACAGCGGCTCCGGGAGCACCGGCCAGGAATACCCACTTCTTGTACGAGAAGTACCGGAAGATCGTGCCGAGCCCGGTGCCGACCACGCTGGCCGCGTTATAGGCCACCGCGCCCTTCATGTCCAGCCCGTAGGTTACGAGCGCGATAACGCACTCGGCGATGGCCAGGCCGACGATGTTCAGCGCGACGAACAGGGTTCCCTCACGCAGCAGCGCCTGGTTGGCCCGGTGCCTGAAGGTCCAGAACCGGCTGCCGAGGTAGGTGACCACGGTGGCCGCGATGATGGACAGGCCCTTGGAGACCAAGGGCCCGATGCCGACGGCGCCGTGCAGGTAGGCCGCCCCGCCCAGGTCGATGACCGAACCAATCAGGCCGACCACGCCGAATTTCGTGAGCTCAGGGAGCAGGTCGGCGAAGCGCTTGCGAAGGCTCACCATCCTGGGCATACGAAACGGTCCTTTCGGGACGGCATTATGCGGCCTGCGCGACCCCCGTACAGGCTCCAGACGAGACCCGCACATGCTACCGGCCGCGCCGGCTAACCAGCGCCAGCCGCCGGTCGTCAGGCGCTGACTGCGCTCTCCCGTCCGCTCCGGGCGATAGCGTGCCAGCCCAGGTAGACCACGGCCGTGATCAGGAACCCGACCTCGAAGGTCAGGTCTCCGACGGAGCCGATGTGCGTAGGCACCAGGCCGACGTATTCCGTCTGGTTGGAGAACAGCCAGATCGAGATGCCCATCCCGAGCAGCATGGCCACCGGCCCGGCCCAGTTCGTGTGCTTGGGCGTGAACAGCAGCGTCTCGTCCGGGTTGCGCCGCAGCAGCTGGTCGCAGAAGTAGACGGCGAGCCACGGGGCGATCCAGTACGCGATGATCAGCAGGAAGTTCTCGTACTTGCTGCCCGCGTTGTGCAGCCCGCTCCAGGCCAGGAAGAACCCGATGGTACCGAACCCGAGGGCCACGATCGCGCGGCGCAGCGAGAGCGGCAGCTTGATGCCGATCGCGGTGAACGACAGCGCGCCGGAGTAGATGTTGAGCACGTTCGCCGAGACCGCGCCGAGGGCGATGGCCAGCAGCGTGAGGTCGGCCAGCGGGGTGGCCAGCAGCCCGGTCATGCCGCCGGGACCGGCGAGCGCGGTGCCCGCGGCGACCTTGGTGCCGACAGCCGCGCCGACGATCTCGAGCAGGGCGCAGGACAGGAACAGCCCGATCCCGGACCAGAAGGCGATCGCGGCCCTGTTCGCGTCCGGCTTGAAATAGCGGGTGTAGTCCGCCGCGTACGGGTTCCAGCCGACCGCGTAGCCGAACGAGGCACCGAACGTCAGCAGGAACGCACCGGGGATGGTCTGGTGGTGCGCGCCCGGGTGGGTCTTGCTCAGGATGACGACGGACGCGATCAGGAAGATGACGGTGAGAATCGGGAAGGCGTACCGCTCGAAGACGTGTATCAGGTTGTAGCCGAAGAACGCCACCGAGACCTGCACGGCCACGATGATGAGCAGGCAGAGCACCTGCGGCAGGTGGGTGAGCACGTTCAGCGCCAGCGCGCCGCTGACGCTGTTCACCGCGAACCAGCCGATGCCGGCCGTGACCGAGTTCAGCCCGGCGGGCAGCGCGTTGCCCCAGTAACCGAACCCCAGCCGGCTCAGCACCATCTGCGGCACCCCGTATTTGGGTCCGCGCCTAGACAGGATGCCCTGGGTGATGCCGCCGATCCCGCTGCCCAGGATGAGGGCCAGCGCCGCATCCCAGAAGCCCAGGCCGAACCCCGCGACCGCGAGCACGCCGACGAAGATCGTGGCGAACTCCATGTTCGGCGAGGTCCAGGTCCAGAAGAGCTGGAGCGGCTTGCCGTGTCGTTCGTTGAGCGGGATGAACTCCGCGCCGCCCGGCTCGACCGTCATGACCTGTGAGCCGTAGCTGCCCTCGCGGACGAGGACGCCCGGGCCGGCGTCGCCGCTGTGTGTGACGTCCTGGTCCTGTGTCGCCATCTGCGCTCTCCTCCGGTGGGGCCCTGATCATAAGTCTTTTACCCAGCTGAGAGGGGAGCGAAGACGGCAATGTTCCGTAACGGAAAAACATGGACCGCGGCCGCGACACTTGCGTTACATCCTGGCCGCCTGCGCTCTGTCGCCTGAAACTGGTGCGTCCGCCTGAACTGGTCCCGGTCCCGTAGGGTACCGAGCGTGACCGATTCCGTGGATGTGCCCCTCCCACCGCGTTCGGCTCCCGTCACGCCGCCCGGGGTCCCCGTGGTGGGCATGGTTGGCGGCGGTCAGCTGGCCAGGATGACCAGCCAGGCCGCCACCGGCCTCGGCGTCGGCTTCCGCGTGCTGGCCGGCTCGGCCGCAGAAAGCGCCGCCCAGGTGGCGGCGGGGACCTGGCTAGGGGACTACCGTTCGCTAGCTGACCTGCGCGATTTCGCGACCGGATGCGACGTGATCACGTTCGACCACGAACACGTGCCTGACGCCCACCTGGCCGCGCTCGAGCGCGATGGCGTCCGGGTCCGGCCCGCCGCCGCGGCGCTGCGCTTTACCCAGGACAAGCTGGCGATGCGAGAGCGGCTGACCGGGCTGGGCGTCGCGTGTCCCCGGTTCGCGCCCGTGCGTACCCTCGCCGAGGTGGAGGAGTTCGCGGACGGCTCCTGGCCGGTGGTGCTCAAGGCGATCAGCGGCGGCTACGACGGCAAGGGCGTGTGGGTGTGCGGCTCGGCGGCCGACGCCGCGGCCGTGCTGGCGCACGGTGCTGTGCTCGCCGGGGAGGTTGGCCTGATCGCGGAGGAGTACGTCGCATTCGAGCGCGAGCTCGCGGTGCTCGCGGCGCGCTCGCCGCACCGGCAGGGTGCGGTGTACCCGGTGGTGCAGACGGTCCAGCGGGACGGCATCTGCCGCGAGGTGATCGCCCCCGCGCCCGGCCTGGCCCCCGGACGGGCGGCGCAGGCGCAGGAACTCGCCCTGCGGATCGCCGAGGAGCTGGGCGTGACCGGGCTGCTCGCGGTGGAGATGTTCGAGACGCCGGCCGGGCTGCTCGTCAACGAGCTCGCGATGCGCCCGCATAACTGCGGTCACTGGACGATCGAGGGGGCGCGCACGTCCCAGTTCGAGCAGCACCTGCGGGCCGTCCTCGACCTGCCGCTCGGTTCCCCGGCGATGGCCGCCCCGGTCGCGGCGATGGCCAATGTGCTCGGCGGCGACGATGCGGACGTCTACGACCGGTACATCCACGTGATGGCCGCCGACCCGGCCGCCAAGGTGCACATGTACGGTAAGCCGGTGCGCCCGGGCCGCAAGATCGGCCACGTCACGGTGACCGGGGACCGGGAGGACTGGGGAGACGGGGTTCACGCCGATCTGCAGGAACTGGCGGACCGGGCGCGCCGCGCCGCCATCTACCTCCGCTGGGGCAAAGAGGACGGGGATTGACGCGCGATGGTAACCACCCTGGTAGGGATCGTGATGGGCAGCGATTCGGACTGGCCGGTGATGCGCGCCGCAGCCGAGGCCCTGGAAGAGTTCGCCGTGCCTTATGAGGCCGATGTGGTCTCCGCGCACCGGATGCCGCGCGAGATGATCGAGTACGGCTCGTCCGCCGAACGCCGCGGCTTGCGGGTGATCATCGCCGGAGCCGGCGGCGCCGCGCATCTGCCCGGCATGCTGGCGTCGGTGACGCCGCTGCCCGTGATCGGCGTGCCCGTCCCGCTGGCCAACCTGAGCGGCCTTGA
>JBAUAY010001076.1:0-4011 GCA_049676235.1 Streptosporangiaceae bacterium | reverse complement strand
TCGCCGATGTTCCCGTACTCACCGAGCACGGACATGAAATCGGCGATGTCGTAGCCGCCGTCGCGCAGCGGCGAAGCGTAAATGGGCAGCAGCCAGATGCAGTCGATGCCGAGCCACTCCAGGTAATCCAGCCGGGACGTCAGCCCGCGCAGATCGCCGGTCCCGTCGCCGTCGGAGTCGGCAAAGCCGCGCACGAGCACCTCATAGAACACCGCGCGCTTGTACCACTCCGGATCACGCGGTTGGGCCACGTCGAAAGAGTCAGTTATGGCCTCGTGATGTTCTGTCACGGCAAGATCTCCTGGGTCTTACTGGTTCGTGCGTACGACACGCCGAGTCCTACGAACTGGGGGTAACGGTGAAGATGTGGGCAGGCCTCGTCGCCGGGTCAAGGCGGACGTAATTGGCATACCCCCACCGGTAGGACTCGCCGGTTAGCTCGTCCGTCACGATGAACTCGCGGTCCACGCCAAGCGCGGGCATATCAAGCCAGACCGTGGCTTCCCTGGTCTGGTGTGGGTCGAGGTTCGCGACCACCAGTACCGTATCGTCCCCGGGCCGCCCGGGGACACTTTCCACGCGCTTGGAAAAGCACATAAGTTCCGGCTGGTCAACGCCGTGAAAGCGTAGATTGCGCAGCCGGTGCAGGGCCGGGTGGGATCGCCTGATCCGGTTGAGTTCGGTGATGTAATCCGCGATGCCGTAGCCGTCCCTGGCGGCTGCCTCCCAGTCGCGCGGACGGTACTGGTACTTCTCCGAATCCATGTATTCCTCGCTGCCCGGCCTCAGCGGTACGTTCTCGCATAGTTCATATCCAGAGTAAATGCCCCACGTCGGGGAAAGCATGGCAGCCAGGACGGCCCGGATCTTGAACGCCGGGACCCCGCCGTGCTGCAGGTACTCGTTCAGGATGTCCGGGGTGTTGGTGAAGAAGTTGGGCCGCATGTACGCGGCCGCCTCACCAGACAGCTCGCCCATGTACTCCTCCAGCTCCCGCACGCCGTTCCGCCAGGTGAAGTACGTGTAGGACTGGTGGAAGCCGATCTTGGCCAGGGTATGCATCATGGCCGGGCGGGTGAACGCCTCGGCCAGGAACAGCACGTCGGGGTCGGTGGACCGAATCTCGGCGAACAGCCGCTCCCAGAACCGCAGCGGCTTGGTGTGCGGGTTGTCGACACGGAAGATCCGCACGCCGTGGTCCATCCACAGCCGGACGATCCGCAGGATCTCCGTGTAAATGCCCTCGGGATCGTGGTCGAAGTTCAGCGGATAGATGTCCTGGTACTTCTTGGGCGGGTTCTCGGCGTACGCGATGGTCCCGTCCGCCCGCCTGGTGAACCATTCCGGGTGCTCGGTCACCCACGGATGGTCCGGCGAGGCCTGCAGCGCCAGGTCGATGGCGACTTCCATGCCCAGCTCGCGGGTTCGGGCCACGAAGGCGTCGAAGTCGTCCATCGTGCCCAGGTCCGGGTGCAGCGCGTCGTGCCCGCCCTCCGCGGACCCGATCGCCCACGGCGAGCCCGGATCGCCTTCGACCGGGGTCAGCGTGTTGTTCCTGCCCTTCCTGAACGTCGTCCCGATGGGATGCACCGGCGGCAGGTACACCACGTCGAAGCCCATGACGGAGATCGCGTCGAGCCGCTTGGCCGCGGTGCGCAGCGTGCCCGAGACCGGCGCCCGGCGCCCCATTGGGTCAACCTGGACCCCTTCGGAGCGCGGGAAGAACTCGTACCACGAGCCGTACAGCGCCCGCTCGCGGTCCGCCTGAAGGGTCAGCGGCCTGGACCTGGTGACCAGCTCGCGCAGCGGCCAGCGGGCCAGGATGGCGGTGATCTGCGGATCCTCGGTCGCCGCGAGCCGGTCCCACGGGGTCAGCCCGCGATCGCGCAGCCGCGCGACCAGCGCGCGCAGCGCGGTACGGGCCGCCGCCGGGCGGCTCGCCCCCGGGGGCTGGGGGATCCGCCGCGCGGTGCGCTCGAACAGCAGCGCGCCCTCGGTGAGCATCAGCTCGATGTCCTGGCCAGCCGGTATCTTGATGGCCGCGTCGTGATGCCAGCTCGCGATCGGGTCGGCCCAGGCCTCCACGTGGAAGCGCCACACGCCCTCACTGGTCGCGGTTACGTCCGCGCCCCAGCGGTCGATGCCGGGGGCGAGCTCGCGCATGAACACCAGCGGGCTCGCCTTGCGTTCCGGGTCGCGCAGCACCACGCCGGCGTTGATGATGCCGTGCCCCTCGCGAAAAATCGTGGCGCTGACCTGGAATGTCTCGCCGGCCACCGCCCTCGCGGGGCGGCGCCCGCAGTCCACCGCCGGCTCGACGTCAAGGATCGGGATTCGTCCAATCACCCCAGCTACGCTACCGAGCGAGGCTGAGGTCATGCCAGCGTGGGTACCAGTAAATTTCCCGGCGCGGCTGAGTCTTCTGTTGAACCTTAAAGTTCGGCATTGGACCACTTCGTTCGGCATAATTCGAATTTGTTTCCCCTTTATTTACCATTAATTAACGGTCCGAGCCGGCGGATCATTCTGCGTTGCGGGCGCGGACCCATTAAGGTCTGCCCGTGAGAGCGATTCGCCGGTTTACCGTCCGCGTTACCCTGCCCGAGCCGCTGGCCGCGCTGCACGGCCTGATGCTGAACCTCCGCTGGTCCTGGCACGGCCCGACCGCTGACCTTTTCGCGTCGATCGATCCCGCCGCCTGGGAGGCGTCCGGCGGCGAGCCGATCGCGATGCTCAGCGCCCTGCCGTCGGCCAAGATCGCCGCGCTCGCGGCCGACCAGGAATTCCTCAGCCGGCTAAACGAGGCCGAGCGGGACCTGCGCCACTACATGTCCGAGCCACGCTGGTTCGCCTCAGCTGGATCCGGGGACCAAGCCGGACCGGAAGGCCGGCCCGGCCCGCAGGCCCAGAGAAGCCCGCAGAGCCCGACCGCGATCGCCTACTTCTCGCCCGAGTACGGCATCACCGCCGCGCTGCCGCAGTATTCGGGGGGCCTGGGCATCCTGGCCGGCGATCACCTGAAGTCGGCCAGCGACCTCGGCGTGCCGCTGATCGCGGTCGGCCTGCTCTACCGGCACGGTTACTTCACCCAGTCGCTGTCCGCGGATGGCTGGCAGGCCGAGCGTTACCCGTCCGACGACCCGAACGGGCTGCCGCTCGAGCTGCTCCGCGACGCCGCCGGCGCCGCGGTGCGCGTCACGGTGGGCCTGACCGCGGGCAGGCAGCTATCCGCCCAGGTCTGGGTGGCCCAGGTCGGCCGGGTCCCGCTGCTGCTGCTCGACTCCTACGTGGAAGAGAACGAGGCCGACCTGCACGAGGTCACTGACCGGCTGTACGGCGGCGGCAGCGACCACAGGCTGCGCCAGGAACTGCTGCTCGGCGTCGGCGGGGTGCGCGCGGTCCGCGCGTTCTGCGCGCTGCGCGGTTACCCCTCGCCTGAGGTGTTCCACACCAACGAGGGGCACGCCGGATTCCTCGGCCTGGAGCGGATCCGCGAGTACGCCGAGCAGGGACTGAGCTTCGAGGAGGCCATCGAGGTCTGCCGGGCCGGCACCGTGTTCACCACGCACACGCCGGTCCCCGCGGGCATCGACAGGTTCGAGCGCAGCCTGATCCGGGAGCACTTCGCCGACGACCCGCTGCTGCCCATCGACCGGGTGCTCGCGCTCGGCGCGGAGACCTACCCGGGCGGCGACCCTGACGTGTTCAACATGGCCGTGATGGGCATGCGCCTGGCCCAGCGGGTCAACGGCGTCTCGCTGCTGCACGGCCAGGTGAGCCGGGAGATGTTCGCCGGCCTGTGGCCGGGCTTCGACACCCGCGAGGTGCCCATCGGCTCGGTCACCAACGGCGTGCACACCCCCACCTGGGTGGCGCCGGAGATCTTGTTCCTGGCCGGCGCCGCGCCGGGCGAGGCGAGCGGCTGGGACTGGGAACGGGCCGCGGCCGCCCCGGCCGCCGAGCTGTGGGCGGCCAGGCACGTGCTGCGCGCCCGGCTGGTGACCGAGACCC
>JBAUAY010001075.1:0-1605 GCA_049676235.1 Streptosporangiaceae bacterium | reverse complement strand
CGGCCGGCCTGGCCACCCTGTCCGTCATCGACGACGAGGACCTGGTCGGCAACGCCGAGCGCACCGGGGCTGCGCTGCGTGACGCGCTCCAGCCGCTGGTGGACAAGTACGACATGCTGACCGAGGTGCGCGGCCGCGGGCTGAGGATCGGCCTGGAGTTCGGCCGGCCGAAGGGCATCCGGCCGCGGGCGGCGTGGAACATGCTGCAGGCGGCCCGGCATGGCCTGTTCGCGCAGACCGTCGTGGTCGCGCTGTTCCAGCGGCACCGCATCCTCACCCAGGTGGCGGCGGACAACGTGGAAGTGATCAAGCTGCTGCCGCCGCTGACCATCGGGGACGGCGAGGTGGAGCTGTTCCGCGACAGTTTCCAGGACGTGATGGACGACGCCAGCCGGGGCAGCGGGCTGATCTGGGACTTCGGCCAGACGCTGATCAAGCAGGCGGTCAGCAACCGCCGGGCGTGACCGGGCTGACCTCCTCGCTGGTGATCAGCACTTCGGCCACGCTCAGGTCGTGCGGGTAAGTGATCTTGATGTTGCGCTCGCTGCCCGGCACCACGGCCACCGGCACGTCCGGCAGGTAGCGCATGACCACCCCGCAGTCGTCGGTGGCGGCCAAGTCGGCGTAGCCCGGGTCGGCCAGGGCCAGCTCGTGGGCGCGCCGGATCACCGACAGCCGGAAGCCCTGTGGTGTCTGGCACCGGCGCAGCGTCTCGCGATGCGGCATGCTGGTCATGATGCCGTCCTGGACCACCACGATCGTGTCGGAGGCGGGCACCGCGACGCCCACCGCCCGGTGGTCGCGCAGCGCGCGCAGGCACCCGGCGATCGTCGGCTGGTCGAGCAGCGGCCGGGCCGCGTCGTGGAACAGCACGTCGCAGTCGCCCGGGCCGAGCGCGGCGATGGCCTGCCGGGTCGATTCCGGGCGGCTGGCGCCGCCCTCGATGATCCCGGTCACCTTCTGGTACCCGCGCGCCGCCAGCAGGTCGCGGACCTGCGCCGTGTGGCCGGGTGCCATCACGATCAGGATCTCGTCCACCCCGGGGGCGTGCTCGAACGCGGCCACGGAATGCTCCAGCAGGGCCCGGCCGGCCAGCGGCAGCAGTTGCTTGGGGATGGCCGCGCCGAAACGCAGCCCTGAGCCGGCGCCCAGCACGACCGCCACTGTCCGCATGAGCGGACTGTACCCGGATCGCCGGGCGGCCCGGCAACCTGGCCTGCGCGATGGTACCGGCTCCACCAACCGGGTACTCATCTGTCCGGGGGGACGACCCCCCGCTGTGCTTCCCCGGGGGACGAACCCCGGACCCCCGGGCCCCCGATCGCCGCTTCGCGCCGAGCACGGGCTTGCCGCGACACAGGAGAGGGCATGACGGTAACCACGGCCGTGGTGGTGCTGCCGCGCCGGATGGCGATCTGGGCAGCCCGTCGTGCCCTGGCCCGTAACTCACTGACCGGCATCGAGCTGGGCTGCAGCCTGTGCGCCGCGGTCTGGTTCAGCGCCGGGAAGCCGACCGCGGCGCTGGCCGGCGGCGTGGCGCTGGGCGGCGGCTACCTGGCCCGCCGGGTCGGCGGCCAGCTCACCGTGGGTTCTTACGCCGGCTGG
>JBAUAY010001074.1:0-2897 GCA_049676235.1 Streptosporangiaceae bacterium | reverse complement strand
GTCCCGCACCGCAGGCAGGCCGGCCAGGACGCGCCGGACCAGGGCCGCGTCGGCGTCGTCCCAAGGAGCCGGAAGCTCGACATGAACGGCGTCGCCGTGCAGTTCACCCTTGAGCTCGTCAGGGGTTCCCGAGGTGACGACCCGGCCGCGGTCCACGATGGCGAGCCGGCTCGCCAGCCGGTCCGCCTCCTCCAGGTAGTGCGTGGTCAGCAGCACGGTCAGGCCCTCGCCAGAGGCCAGCCGCGCGATCTCCTGCCACATGGCGGCCCTGGACTCGGGGTCCAGGCCCGTCGTCGGCTCGTCGAGGAACAGCACCCCGGGCCGGTGCATCAGCCCGAGCGCGACGTCCAGGCGGCGCTGCATGCCGCCGGAGTAGGTCCTGACCAGCCGTCCGGCTGCCTCGGACAGCCCGAAGTGTCCGAGCAGTTCGGCCGCGCGAGCCCGCACGGCACCGCCGCGCATCCCGTACAGCCGACCCTGCAGGATCAGGTTCTCCCGGCCGGTGGCGGTCGGGTCAGCGCCGGACCGCTGCGCGACGACCCCGATCACATGCCGGACCTGGCCCGGCCGAGCGAGCACGTCGATGCCCTCGACGCGAGCCGTTCCGGCGTCTGGCCTGGCCAGCGACGTGAGGATCTTGACGGTGGTGCTCTTGCCTGCTCCGTTCGGGCCGAGCAGACCGTAGATCATGCCGCGCGGGACGCTGATGTCGAGCCCGTCCAGCGCCCGGATGCCGTGCTTCTTGCCGCGCAGGGCGTAGATCTTGACTAGGTGCCGCGCCTCGATGGCGCAGTCGTTAGAACTCACTGGTGACTCCTCTTGGTTGACGGATCGCGACGATCCAGTCCCGCGAGGAGAAACCCGGCTACTCTTGTGGGTGGGACCTCGGGTTTCGCGTACTCGCGGGATCAATTTGAGGTTGACGGCCCCGGCCGCTGGTGTTGCCGCACCAGGCCGGGGTCGTTTGGTTAGTTGTCGGGCGCCCCCTCTCGTTGCCCCTCGATCAGCGCCAGAACATCCTCCGGGATCTTCCCAGTAGCGTGGAAGTGCCGCCAGGCGTTGATGCCGGGGAACGTGCCGTCGGTGAACTCTTTCAGCAGCCCTCGCACCCATTCCGTCTCGGCCCGGCGCTGCGCCAGGTAATACTCCGATTCGATCAGGAAAAGCCGGGGGATCTGGTTGATCAGCGCGTCCAGCCCGGCCTGGTGCTCGGCGTTGCCTGCCTCCAGCGCGTCCAGCCGCTGCTGCAGCAAGTCGATAAGCTCGTCGGGCGGCAGGACGGCACTCTCGGCGAGGGCCGCCTCGAACCTGGTGTACTCCCGCTCGGGCTCGCTGAGCAGCTCGCGCAGCCAGTCCGTCAGCTCGGTCCGGCCCGCATCGGTGATCTGATAGGTGGTCCGTTCGGGTTGTCGGCCCTCGCGGGCAACCTCAACGGCCTCGATGAAGCCGTGCTTCTCCAGGTTCTGCACGACCGTGTAGAGCGAACCCCAGTTGATCTTGCGGGACTGGTCCTTGCCCCGCTCGCGCAGCACTGCGGCCATCTCGTACGGGTACATCGGCCGCTCCATCATCAGCAGCGTGAGCAGCGACAGCGCCAGCAGGTTGCTGACCTTCCGCCGCCCTGTCCTGCGCTGCTGGGCCATCCCGATCACCTCGCATCCGAGTCATCGTCTCCGAGGACTCGCTCTCAAGTACTCGTAGACGAGTATAGGCACACGCGAGCGCCGACGACAACCCAAAATCAAGGTCTTCACCCCGAACGGTCCGTGGTGACACGCACCGGGAACCCGGCTAGCCGGGCTAGCCGAAGAAGACTTCGGCTTCTGCGTAGCGCTGGGGCGGGACCAGCTTGAGCTGGCTGGTGGCCTCGGCCAGCGGCACCCGGATGATGTCCGTGCCGCGCAGCGCCACCATCACGCCGAACGCCTCGTCGTGGACGGCCTGGACCGCGTGCACGCCGAACCTGGTGGCCAGCACCCGGTCGAACGCCGTCGGCGTGCCACCGCGCTGGATGTGGCCGAGTACCGTGCAGCGGGCCTCCTTGCCGGTCCGCTTCTCGATCTCATTAGCCAGCAGCTGTCCCACCCCGCCCAGCCGGACATGGCCGAACGAGTCGAGTAGCTCGTTGGTGGTCGCGAGATCCTCGCTCACCGGGTGCGCGCCCTCGGCTACGACGACGATCGGGGCGAACCTGGTCTGGAACCGGTGCTGCACGTAGGCGCAGACCCGCTCGATGTCAAACGGCCGCTCCGGGATGAGGATCACGTTCGCGCCTC
Organism: Streptosporangiaceae bacterium; assembly: GCA_049676235.1. Lineage (GTDB taxonomy): Bacteria > Actinomycetota > Actinomycetes > Streptosporangiales > Streptosporangiaceae > Palsa-504. The sequence continues at coordinate 621 of JBAUAY010001074.1, read as the reverse complement.
CGGCCAGCCCGGCGTGCAGCGCGATCCAGCCGGCGTGCCGGCCCATCACCTCCACGATCAGCGCCCGGTGGTGGCTTTCCGCCGTGGTGTGCAGCCGGTCGATGGCTTCCATGGCGATGTTCACGGCCGTGTCGAAGCCGAAGGTGTAGTCAGTGGCGCCCAGGTCGTTGTCGATCGTCTTCGGCACTCCCACGACCGGGACCCCCTGCTCGCCCAGGCGGGTGGCCACGCCGAGCGTATCCTCGCCGCCGACCACGATCAGCGCGTCGACGCCCAGCCCGGCCAGGTTGTCCTTGATCCGCTCGATGCCGTTACGGCCGCCGCTGCCCGCGCTCTTCAGCGGGTTGGTGCGGGACGACCCGAGGATCGTGCCGCCGCGTGGCAGGATGCCGCGCACCGCCTGGACGTCCAGCGGGACGGTGTCACCTTCGAGCGGCCCTCTCCACCCGTCGCGGAACCCGACGAATTCCAGGCCGTACTCCTGCACGCCCTTGCGGACGACGGCGCGGATCACTGCATTCAAGCCGGGGCAGTCGCCGCCACCGGTAAGGACACCCACTCGCATGGCAATAACCATAGTGGGCCGGAGCCCGGCGCGGATGCATGCGGCGCGAGCTGAGG
>JBAUAY010001073.1:0-3483 GCA_049676235.1 Streptosporangiaceae bacterium | reverse complement strand
GGCCAGCGTGGCTACGTCGCCGGGCATGCCGCCGGGCACGCCCATCACCAGGTCGCAGTGCACGTGCCCGCCGGCCGGCGGGCCGAACTCGGCCAGCAGCCGGTGCAGCGCGGCCGCCTGCCCGAGGTCGAACAGCTCGAACTCCGGGACCACCTGGCGCTCCTGGGTCAGCTGGTACAGGTCCTTGACGAACGGCCAGGGGTTGGCGAATACGTCGTCGCCGAAGTTGACCGTCCCGCAGGTCAGCGAGCAGGCGTCGGGGGCGGCGTCAAGGACGGCCAGCCGGCTGTCGAAGCTGTCGGTCACCGCGCCGCCGGTGGACAGCTGAACGATGAGGTCGGTGCCTTCCCGCAGCGCCGCCACCGTGTCGGCGAGCCTGCTGCCGTCCAGCGTGGGCCGGGCCGCGTCGTCCCTGATGTGGACGTGGATAACCGCCGCCCCGGCGGCCTCGCACTCCTTGGCCGTGACGACCAGCTCGTTCAGGGTGACTGGGAGGGCGGGCACCGCGGACTTGTCGGCTTCGGCGCCCGTCGGGGCCACGGTGATCAGGGTCGTGGTACTGCCTGCCATGGCAAGGACACTACCTCGCGCGCTCTAGCCCGCCGCCAGGGCCAGGTGCTTCCGGGCGAAGGCCAGCGACTCGGCTAGGTCCGCGACCCGGTCCTCGCGCGTCGGCGCCCGGTTGGTCTTCACCTCGACCACCACCACGCCTTGGTACCCGGTCGAGCTGAGCAGCCCGAGGAGCCCGGCGCAGGGCTGGCTCCCGCGGCCGGGCACCAGGTGCTCGTCCGGCACCGGCCCGGCGGGATTTCCTGTGCCGTCGGCCAGGTGCACGTGGGCGAGCCGGCCGCTCAACTCGGTCGCCATGACCAGGACGTCGGAACCCGAGGCCGCGGTGTGCGAGAGGTCCAGCGTGACGTGCGGGACGTCGAGTGCGGTCGGGTCCCAGTGCGGGGCGTAGGGCACCACTTCGCTGCCGCCGGCCCGCAGCGGGTACATGTTCTCGACCGCGAAGACGACGTCGGTTTCCTCGGCCAGCGCGGCCAGGCCCTTCTCGAACCCGCGGACATACTCGCGCTGCCAGCGGAACGGCGGGTGCAAGACGACCACCCGGGCACCGAGGCGGTCGGCGAGCTCCGCGGCCCGCCGCAGCTTCTCCCATGGCTCGCGGCCCCACACACGCTGGGTGAGCAGCAGGCTCGGCGCGTGCACGGACAGGACGGGGACCTGGTGGTAGTCGGACAGCCTGCGCAGCACGTCAGCGTCCTGGCTGACCGGATCGGTGTAGACCATCACCTCGATCCCGTCGTAGCCGAGCCGCGCCGCTATCTCGAAGGCATCGGGCGTGCGTTCCGGGTAGACGGACGACGTAGACAGGGCGACGGGCGGACCCGGTACCTTCGCCTCGCCGCTCACGCCGACTCCCTCCGTAGGTTCGGTTCCAGCTTACTGAGATTGTCAGAGGTGGCCGCTAAGGTGCGGGCCATGGCCAAGTCATCGTCCGGGACGTCCAGCTTCCGCTGTACCGAGTGCGGCTGGCAGTCCGCCAAGTGGAGCGGGCGATGCGGAGAGTGCCAGGCCTGGGGCACGGTCCAGGAGGCCGGGGTGCCCCGGCTGGCCAGAGCGGGGATCCGGGCCGTCTCCCACCGCGGCGCTGGCCTGGCCGGCCCTCGGCCGTCCACCACTGGGCTGGTCAGCACCGCCGCGGTGCCGATCGGCCAGGTCGACGCGACCGACGCCACCGCGCGGCCCACCGGCATGGATGAGCTTGACCGGGTGCTCGGCGGCGGCCTGGTGCCCGGCGCGGTCGTGCTGCTGGCCGGCGAGCCCGGGGTGGGCAAGTCGACGCTGCTGCTCGAGGCGGGCGCGCTGGTCGCGGAGTCCGGGCCGGTGCTCTACGTGACCGGGGAAGAGTCCGCGGCCCAGGTGCGGCTGCGCGCGGACCGGATCGGCGCGGTCAGCGACCAGCTTTTCCTGGCCGCAGAGACCGACCTCGACGTGGTGCTCGAGCACGTCGACGCCGTGCAGCCCCGGCTGTTGATCATCGACTCGGTTCAGACCATCGCCGCCGCCGGAGTCGAGGGAGTGCCTGGCGGGGTAACCCAGGTCCGGGAGGTGGCGGCGGCGCTGACCGCGGTGGCCAAGGAGCGGTCGCTGACCACCATCCTCGTCGGGCACGTGACCAAGGACGGCTCGGTGGCCGGCCCGCGGGCGCTTGAGCACCTCGTCGACGTGGTGCTGTATTTCGACGGTGACCGGCATTCGCAGTTGCGCATGGTCCGAGCGGTGAAGAACAGGTACGGGCCGACCGACGAGGTCGGCTGCTTCGATCTGGGCGAGTACGGCCTCATCGGCCTGCCCGACCCGAGCGGGCTCTTCGTGTCCCAGCACCGTGAGCCGGTGCCCGGCACCTGCGTGACGGTCACCCTCGAGGGGCGCAGGCCGCTGCCCGCGGAGGTGCAGGCCCTGGTCGGCGCCTCGGTGCTCGAGGTGCCGCGCCGTACCACGTCGGGGCTCGACGGCTCCCGGGTGGGCATGGTGCTCGCGGTCCTGCAGCGCCGGGCCGGGCTCAAGCTCGGCCGACAGGACGTGTACGCGGCGACCGTCGGCGGGGTCCGGCTGACCGAGCCCTCGGTGGACCTAGCCGTCGCGGTCGCGCTGGCCAGTTCGGCGGCGAACCTGAGCGTACCGCACGGCGTCGTGGCCATCGGCGAGGTCGGCTTGGCCGGCGAGGTTCGCCGGGTGGCCGGCTTGCCGCGCCGGCTGGCCGAGGCCGAGCGGATGGGCTTCCGCCGTGTCATCGTCCCGGCAGCCTCAGGAGCGCCGCTGGAGCGCGCCGACGGCCTTTCCCACATCATGCAGGTGCTGGAGGTGGAGGACATCCGCCAGGCGCTCTCCGCCGTTCTAGGGACCGATCTTTAGTGACGCAGCGAGGCAGGCTGACGGTGCGGTCCCCGGTGAACGACTCCTGCGCCGGGACGCCGGGACCGCCAGCCGGACCCGTGCCACGATAGGTAGCATCATGTCGACGCTCTACGCCGAGCCGGTGCTGGCCTGGTATGCGCGCCACGCGCGGGACCTGCCGTGGCGCGCTCCCGGCGCGACACCCTGGTCGGTGCTGGTCAGTGAGATCATGCTGCAGCAGACGCCGGTGGCCCGGGTGTGGCCCCAATACCTCAGGTGGATCGCCCGCTGGCCCACCCCGGCCGCGCTGGCGGCCGAGCCCGCCGGCGAGGCGATCAGGCAGTGGGGCAGGCTCGGCTATCCCAGGCGCGCGCTCCGGCTGCACGAGACGGCGACCATCTTGACCGCGCGGCACGGCGGGAAGGTGCCCGCGGACCGGGACACCCTGCTCGCGCTGCCGGGGATCGGCAGCTATACCGCCGCGGCCGTGGCCAGCTTCGCCTTCGGCCAGCGGCACGCCGTGCTCGACACCAACGTGCGGCGCGTGCTGGCCAGGCTCGTGGCCGGCCAGCCCAGGGC